>SECS01000061.1 GCA_004211435.1 Novosphingobium sp.
GCCTTGGCTGCAGCGTTGCCGGCGTTAGCCGCCTTCATCGCGCCGATGTTCGTGTTGATAACCGCCATCTGAATATCCCGTGAGTAGACCCGAAAGGGTGCCGACCGAGAGCATTCGGATGCGGCTGCCATGAACTAGAGCGGCAACCAGATGCGGAAATTAAGTGCCGGCCTTCTTGCCGGTGCGGCAAGTCGTTGCCGGCGCTCGCCTCCTCTGCATGGGCCTTGTACAGGCGAGAGCACGCGCCGGTTCAGACCCTCCCCTTGCCGCTCAGCGCAAGGCGAAGCCGAGGCCGCGCAGCGCTTGCTTGAGGCGATCACGGCCATTGAGCGAGGCCGCCGATCGGCCGCGGTTGAGCAGCAGCGCACGCCAGCCGACCGCGTCCTGCCCCTGCGAAACCTGAAAACCGCGAGCGGTCTCGTCATAGGCGGCAACGGGCTCCCGCTGGGTTTCGAGTCGATAGACCTCACGATGGAGCACGGCCGCCTGCGGCAGGCGCGGCTTGATCGCCGCCGGTGCGGTCTCGTCGGGCCAACCGACGACCAGACCGAAAACCACGGCCGCGCGCGGCGGCAGCTCGATCAGCGCGGCGACGTCCTCCGGACGATTGCGCAGCGCGCCGATATAGACCGTGCCCAGCCCCAGCGATTCCGCCGCGATCACGGCGTTCTGCGCGGCAAGCCCGGCGTCGATCGCGGCGACCGTGAAGCTCTCGAGAAATTCGAACCCTTCGGCGGGCTCGCCGGCATCGTCGGCGATCAGCTTGGCGCGCGCGAGATCGGCGATCCACAGCAGGATCAGCGGCGCCCGGGCAATGTGTTTCTGCCCCCCGGCAAACTCGGCCAGCCGGCTGCGCTTGCCGGCATCGGTGACCGCGACGACGCTCCAGAGCTGCAGGTTCGACGAACTCGCCGCCGACTGGGCCGCGGCGACGAGCGTCTCGATCGTATCCTTCGGCAGCGGATCGGCGCGGTAGGCACGCACGGTGCGATGCGCGAGCAGATGCGCAACGGTGTCGTTCCACAGGATCGCGCCAGGCCGGTCGGCCCCGTAACGGGCTGCGAGCGCGTCATCGGCCGAGGATGCATCGGTTACGGCGGCTTGAGGATCGTCGAGTGCCACGGAGGGGCCTCCTGCCTGGAATTGGGGATGCCAGGAACCTAGGAACCCGTTCGCGAAGGGCAAACCAGACGATGGAATAGACTTATGATCGCGCCTCATCGTTCGGACTCTTTGAAAAGTCTCGCCAGTCCATTGGCCTTGCTCGATTGAACCGCTCACCGGGCGATCCTATCCCGGAAACAGGACAAGCCGGCGGCGGACCAGACTTCTGATCCGCATCCGCCGGCGAACCGCATGTCCGGACCACCGGCTGCGGGGCGACGTGGGGGCCACCGTTGCCCGCTGTCCAGCGGATCGAGGCGGCTCGAAACCTGAGCCCGAGCCGCCTCGATCCTCACATCAGCAGCTTCAATAGCCCTATCAGCAGCTCTCGTTACCGCCGTCCCGCGCCTGTTCCTAAAGGCGGGGCGACAGGAGACGCCGCTTGAACCAGACATCCCCGAACCCCCAGGCGACCCGCCGTGCCGACGTCCTCATCATCGGTGGCGGCATGGCCGCGGCCTGGGCGGGTATCGCCGCGGCGCAGTCCGGCGCTCAGGTGATCCTGGTCGACAAGGGCTATGTCGGCACCAGCGGCGTGACCGCAACGGGCGGCCCCAACCACTGGTGGGTGGCGCCCGATCCCGCCCTGCGCCGGGAGGCGGTCGAGAAACGGTTGGCATTGTCCGAAGGGCTCGGTGAAGCCGAATGGATGGCGCGGATACTCGACCTGACCTGGCGCCACCTGCCCGGCCTCGCCAAGCACTATCCGTTCGGATCGGACGGCAAGGGCGGCACCTATTTTTCGGGCGTGCGCGGTTCCGAATACATGCGCGCGCTGCGTGCCGCCGCGCTCGAGGCCGGGGTGACGGTGCTCGATCATCATCCGGCGATCGAGCTCCTCGCCGCCGACGACGGCCGCGTCAGCGGCGCGCGGGGCCATGCGCTGCGCCGCGGAGAGGACTGGCGGATCGAGGCCGGCGCCACGATCCTGGCCACCGGTGGCTGTGCCTTCCGCTCGGGCTTGATCGGCAGCCATTGCAACACCGGCGACGGCTATTTGATGGGCGCCGAGGCCGGAGCCGAGCTTTCGGGCATGGAATTCTCGATCGCCTATACGCTCTCGCCGGCCTGGGCCTCGACCCGCACCCTCCCCTATTTCGCCGCGCGCTTTTACGACGAGGCCGGCAACGAGCTCGAGATCCCGCCCGCGCGTGCCGGCCACATCCACGAGCAGGCGCTCGGCCGCGCCCTGATGCAGGGGCCCGTCCTCGCCGACCTGACCGAAGCGCCCGCGGCGCTGCCACCGATCCTCCATCGCATTCAGCCGTTCACTCCGGCGCCTTTCGCACGGCGCGGCATCGACCTGTTCCGGCAGCGCTTCCCGGTCTGGCTGTTCGGCGAAGGCACGGTCCGCGGCACCGGCGGGCTTCGGATCGCCGACCGGGATTGCCGCACCACCGTGGCGGGTCTCTTCGCCGTGGGCGATGCTGCCACGCGCGAGCTCGTGACCGGCGCGGCAAGCGGCGGCGGCGCGGTCAATTCTGCCTGGGCGCTGTCCTCGGGCCGCATCGCCGGCGCAGCGGCCGCGCAGGAGGCGATTGCCCGCCGCGACGCCGCCCCTGCCCCGTCCCACGGGCTCGGCCGCACGGGACTTCACCCGACCGCCGATCACCGCCCGATCGATCGCGCCGCGCTAGACCGGACGATCGGTGGCGAGGTGCACGACTACGACAAGGCGCTCTGGCGCCGCCGCGAGAGCCTAACCGCCTCGCTCACCACGCTCGACGATGCCTGGGATCAGTTGACCCGCCACGCGCACGGAACGGGGCGCGAGGGCGTGGCGCTGCGAGAGACCGCGGCGATGGCCGCCAGCGCGCGCTGGGTCACCGCCGCGGCGCTGGTCCGCGCCGAGACGCGCGGGCTGCAGGTGCGCAGCGATCACCCGACCGCCAATCCCGCCATGGCCAGCCGCCTGCTGACCGGCGGGCTCGACCGCGTCTGGACGCGCTTCGAACGCGCCGGACTGGAGGCCGCGGCATGATCGCGCTGATCCTCGAAGACCGCTGCGACGGCTGCAACGCCTGTGTCGACGCCTGCCCGACCGACGTGCTCGACGTCCGCGGCGGCGTGCCCGTGATCGCGCGGATCGACGCCTGCCAGACCTGCTACATGTGCGAGCTCTACTGCGCGAGCGACGCGATCTACGTCGCGCCCGACAGCCTGTCGCGCGAGACGGTGACCCGCGAGGCGGTGCTCGCCTCGGGTCAGCTCGGCCAGATCCGCCGCGACCACGGCTGGGATCGACCGGACGAGGCCGGCCACCTCGACGAATACTTCAAGCTCGGCCCGCTGCTCGGCGAAGGCGCGGAGATCGCGGTCAGGCGCTGGGCGGCGGAACGGGCGGGCGCGTGATATGCTTGCTGGCGGGCATAAGGCGACAAAGGTGACAAAGGTGACACGGTCCCAGGAGGCGGAGTGTCACCTTTTCCCAAAGGGTGACACCTTGTGGTTCGCCATGTGCGGCGCAAGGCCAGACTAAACCCCGATGGCAAAGAGCCCGCGGGGTCTAGTCTGGCGCGGGCCTGTAGGACACCGGTTTGAGCGCTGGTCTCATCCGCATTCGCCCATCCCTGCCCATGGAAGCAGTCGCGCCTATAGCACCAGCAACGCCCCGACCCCGCCTCAGAAACTCACCGCCACGCGCGCGTAGTAGAACCCACCCGACAGACCGAACGGCGCGAAATTGCCATAGTAGCCCGAACCGGTGTTCTGCTGGATGACGCCGACCGGGTCGGGGTAGACGTCGAACAGGTTGTTCGCGCCTACGGCCAGGTTGATCGCCTTGCTCACCTGCACCGAGACGTCGAGATCGGTCACCCACTTCGCGCCGAAGGTCCGGTCATCGACGGTCGAGGTGTTGCTAGCCCCCGCCTCGGTGTAGCTGCCGAAGCGCGTGAAACGCAGCCCCGTACGCACCGGCCCCAGCGACCATTCGCCGTTGAGCACGAGCTTGTCGCGCGGCGTCGCGCTGGTCAGGTCGCTCCGCGCCTGACGGCCGAACAGCACGGTGTTGGTGAGGTTGGTCGGGTTGGGCGCGACGCTGAGGATCTTGGTCTTGTTGTAGGAGTAGGCCGCGCTCAGGCGAAAATTACCCGCGCTCTGGGTCTTGAGCGTATATTCGGCCACGGCATCGATGCCGCGCGTGCGCGTGTCGACGCCGTTGATGAAGAACTGCGCGCTGCTGACGCCCGGAACACCGCGCGCGGCGAGGATCGCGACGACCGCGGGGCTCGTCAGGATGCGCGTCGCTTCGGCGCTGTTGAGTATCTCGGTCTTCACGACGCGATCCTCGATGCGGATCTGATAGGCGTCGACGGTCAGACGGAACGGCCCGCTCTCGAAGGTGGCGCCCCCGGTGAAGTTCAGCGACTTCTCGGGCGTAAGCGGCTTGGCGCCGAAGAAGCCCGCAATCGGATCGTTGGGCGCGAGGAACTTGACGAGTTGCGGCACACGATCGCCGTTGATGATGATCGAGGTGTTCTGCGAGGTCGAGAAGCCCTGCTGCGCGAGCGACGGCGCACGGAAGCCGGTGTTGACGCCGCCGCGCAGCGCGAAGCCGGGGAACAGCTCGTAGCGGGTGGAGAACTTGCCGCTGACCGTGTCGCCCGAACTGTCCGAATAGTGCTCGACGCGGCCAGCCAGGCCGACGAACCAGTTCTTCGTCAGGTTGGCGCCGATGTCGACATAGGCGGCGATGTTGTTGCGCGTCAGCACGAAAGCGTCGGCCGGGGTCGTCCCGGTGAACGAGACGAGGCTTGCCGCGGGGCGCTGCCCGCCGAACAGCAGCTGGAACGGGGTGGTGCCGCGCGGAATGACATAGCCGCCGTCGCGGTAGGAGTCGGGCTCGCCGGCCTGGTTCTCGAAGCGCTCCCAGCGATGCTCGAAGCCGAAGGCCAGGGTGACCGGCTCGGCCAGGCCCCAGTCGAAGGTGCGGCTGAAGTCGAGATTGTTGACCCACAGGCTCGAGATCTGCCGGCCCATGAAGAATTCGGTCTTGCTCGTCGGCCCGAGCGAGGGGTTCAGCGTGTCCTGCGCGCCGAGCTTGACCTTGTCGCGACCGAACGTGGTGCTCAAGTCCAGGTCGAGGCCCCAAAGCTGCGAGCGCAGGCCGGCGGTGAACTGGAAGTCGGTTTCCCAGATGCGGCGCTTGGCAAGGAAGCCGTCGGGGTAGATCTCGGGTAGCGAGTTTACGTTGTTGGCGTTGAACTGGCCGCGGCCGTCCTTGATGTTGCGGTAGCTGAGCGTGCCGAAGCCATAGAGCGTGGTCTCGTCGCCCAGCGGCAGTTCGGCGTTGAGTGTGGAGTTGACGATGTAGTCGCGGTTGGTGCGGCCGTAGTTGCCCGCGCGATCGCGGTCGATCGTCGCTTCGCGCGGATCGCGCGAACCGTCGGCGAGGCGCGGATAGAGATCGACGTTGCTCGCGACGATCGCGCCCGAAGGCTTGGCGCGGTCGTGGTACTTGGCCTCGAGCGCCAGTCGCACGAAGCCGCCGTCGGAGCCCAGCCGGGTGCCGTAGCTCAGGGTCTGCTGGAGCAGTTCGCCGCCGCGCGAATAGTGCTGACCGGCCGTCCCCGTCCACTCGCCGCCCTCGGGCGAGGAGTCGAGGATGAAGTTGATCACGCCCGAGATGGCGTCCGAGCCGTATTGTGCGGCGGCGCCGTCGCGCAGCACTTCGACGCGGCCAATCGCATTGGCCGCGATCAGGTCGATGTCGACCGGGGTCGAGCCGCCCGAGACGCGGCTGAGATTGTTGATCAGCGACGTCGTGTGCCGGCGCTTGCCGTTGACCAGGACCAGCACGTAGTCGCCGCTGAGCCCGCGGATCGAGATCGGCTTGGCGCTCGAAGAGGTGCCGCCGCCGCCGAGAGCGGGCATCGACAGCGAGGGCACGATGTTGGCGAGAATGTCCTTGAGGCCGGTACGTCCCGTCGCCTGGAGTTCCTTGCCCGAAATCACGTCGATCGGCACGGGGCTATCGGCGACGGTCCGCGGCGCAGCGCCACGCACACCGGTGACGACGATCGCCGAACCGTCGGCGGCATCGTCGGCGGCCGCGGCTTCAGCGGCATCCGCGGTGTCGGCCCAGGCCGTACCCGAAACGCCGAGCGCGAACGCGCCCGCGCCGGCCCACAACAGCGCACGAGAAGTCTTCGAAATCATGACATACCTTTGATTGTAATGGATTATATTCGGCTGAAAGTTCAGGCCGGGGCTTTTGCTAGGGGTGCTGCCGGCAGCAGGCCGGGCAGGAAGGCTTGCGACAACGGCCGACTGGCCTTCACCTCACCGGCGTGCGCGAAGGTATCGAGCACGACGCGCTGCTCCTGGATCAGACGGTCGTCGATCGGTGCGGCGCTGCGCGCGTTCTTCTCGACCGCGATCCGGGCGACCGCCGGCGGCAGACCGGTTTCGTGCGCCAGGACCTTGCCGTATTCGTCCAGGTGGCTGGCTGCCCAGGCGAGCGCCGCGGCCTCCCGACCCAGGAAATCCGAGAGGATTTCGCGCTTCTTCTCGATTGCCGCGACGTTCGCCACTTCGAACGTATAGCCGAGCACGTAGTCGCGCCCGTCGACCACCACGCGGCCACCCTGCGCCAGCGCCAGCGGCACATAGGGCACCCAGGTCGACCAAGCCGCCACCGAACCCGCCGCCAGCGCTGCCGCGGCGTCGCTCGGCGAAAGAAAGACGAGCTTTACGTCGTCCGTCGTCCAGCCTGCACGATCGAGCACGCGCAGCACGAGGTAGTGGCCGATAGAACCCTTGCCCGTGGCGATCGCCTTGCCGCGCAGATCCTCGAGGCTGCGAACCGAGGACTGCGCCGAGGTCACGATCGCCAGCGCCTCGCTCGGACGCGGTTCGGTACGGTGGGCGGAAACCGCCTGGATCGGGCTGCCGCTCTGGTAGGCGAACTGGAACGGCGCGTCGCCGACCAGCCCAACGTCGATGGCGTGGCTGCCCAGCGCCTCGAGCAGGTTCTGCGCGGCGGGAAACTCGGCCCATTCGACCGTGTAGTCGATGCCTTGCAGCACGCCGGCCGCAGTCATCAGCGCCTTGGTGCCGCCCTTCTGGCTCCCGACGCGCAAGACTGTCGCGGACGCGCCACCACCCTGGCCACAGCCCGCCAGGACGAGCGACGCGCCCGCGCTCGCAATCAGGGTACGACGATCGAGCATCGATCAGAGATCGGCGTAAAGCGGCTCGTCGGCGATCAGGATCCGGTGCAGCTTGCGCGGATAGTCGCCATAGTTCTTGACCGCATAGTGCACGGTCGAGCGGTTGTCCCAGAAAGCCACGGTGCCCGGCCGCCACGAAAAGCGCGCCTGGAACTCGGGGCGCTTGTACTGGCGCAGGATCTCGGCGAGCAGTTCACGACTCTCGGCCAGTTCGACACCGAGAATTTGCGGCTTCTGCGAATAGTTGACCCAGAGGATCTTCTTGCCGCTCTCGCGGTGGGTGCGCACCACCGGATGGGCGACCAGCGGGTATTCGTGCCCCGCGCCGTTGAGCTCGGCCTGAAAGTTGTGCGTGACGAACTTGCCTTCGAGCCGCTGCTTGAGCTCGTCCGAGAGGCCTTCGTAGGCCAGATTGGCATCGACCCACAGCGTGTCGCCGCCGACCGGTGGCAGGTCGATGTCGCGCAGGACCACGCCCCAGGTCGGCACCAGCCGCCACGACGTGTCGGTGTGATAGGCATCGCCCGGCAGCACGTCCTTCTGGAAGCGGCTGACATATTCGTCGCGCGCGGCGATCTGGTGGACGACCGCGAGGTTGTCGTCACGCTTGGCACTGGCGTGGGTGTAGAGCGGGCCGAACTCGGCGGCGAAGGCCTTGTGCTGTTCGTTGTCGAGCTTCTGATCGCGGAAGAACACGACCTTGTGCTCGATCACCGCGGCACGGATCGCAGCGATCGTCTCGGGCGAGAGCTTCTGCGATAGGTCGATGCCGGAAATCTCGGCGCCGATCGTCGGCTGGACTGGGCGGATGACGAGGCCGGTTGCGGCTTGGGCGACGGGGGCGGTGGCCATGGTTCGGGCTCCTCTTTCGAGCTGCAAAGCGAGGGATGGAGTGGCGGGAAAAGCGCGGCCCGGCGGGGCAGATCCTTGCCGGACCGAGCCGCGTTTCCTTGACCTGAAGGCTAGGCCGGCCGGTTCAGCCCGGCCAACGCGGATGGCTGATAGGAAGGTGAGATTTCATCAAGCCGCGGAGGCCGAACGGGCGCGCCGGATTGCCCGGCTACGCCCGCCTCAGGCCCTCTCAAATCCTCGGTTCAGCTATCGAAGCCCGGCGCCTCGCGCTGGACCTTGCGGAGCACCGCGTCCCAGACGAGCTGGTGGTGCGGCTTGCTGCCCTCGCGCGCCTGAGCGGCCTTGGGCCGCGCCTGCTGCTGGCGGCGGACTTCGTCCTGGGCCGCTTCGGGGGCGATCAGGACATTGTCGCGGCCACCGGCGAGTGCGCGCACCTGGACCGAACAGGCGGATTCGAGCTGGTAGATGCCGCTCCAGGCCTCGCCCGGTGTGGCGCCGAGCGCCAGGGTGCCGTGGTTGCGCAGCAGCATCTGCTTGGTATCGCCGAGGTCGGCGACCAGCCGCTCGCGCTCGTCGAGGTTGAGCGCGACGCCTTCGTAGTCGTGGTACGACAGCTTGGGAATGATGCCGAGCGCGCGCTGACTGATCGGCAGCAGGCCTTCCTTGTGCGCCGAGGCGCCCATGCCGTCGGCCGTGTGGAAATGCGCGATATAGTGCGCATCCTCGCGCGCGGCGTGGATCGCCGAATGGATCACGAAGCCGGCATAGTTGATGCCGTATTCGCTCTCCGACAGGATGTTGCCGTCGATGTCGATCTTGACGAGGCTCGATGCGGTGATCTCGTCAAAGCCCAGGCCAAAGGGGTTGATAACGAAGTGATGATCGGGGCCCGGCACGCGCGCCGAGATGTGGGTGTAGAGGAAATCGTCGAACCGGTGGATCGCGGCGATGCGATAGAACGCGGCGAGATCGACGCGCACCTGCCACTCCGCTTCGGTGATCTCGCGGACGTCCTGCTTGAAAGCCGTTGCCATGGTATGTCTCCTCAGCTCGCCAGCGCGACCGGCTGGCCGGTGCGCTCAGCCACTTTGGCGCGCACCAGGGGGATCAGTTCGCGACCGTAGTCGATCGCGTCGGCGAGCGGCTCGAAGCCGCGGATCAGGAAGTGGTCGATGCCGACGTCGAAATATTCGAGCATGGATGCGGCGACCTGCTCGGGCGTGCCGACCAGGCCCGTGCTGTTGCCCGCGGCCCCCGTCAGCGCGGCGACACCGGTCCACAGGCGCTGGTCCCGGCGCCCGCCTGCCGCGGTTTCGAGCAGGCGCAGCGAGCCGGCATTGGGGGGACGGTGGCCGCTGGTCGGCAGGCCCGCCGCCTCGCGATTGGCGCGCACCTGCTCGACGATATCGTCGGCCTTCTTCCAGGCGGCTTCCTCGGTATCGGCAATGACCGGGCGCAGCGACAGCGAGAAGCCCGGATCGCGGCCGAAGCGCGCGGCCGAGCGGCGCACCTGGCGCACGGCGTCGCCGACCTGTTCGAGCGTCTCGCCCCAGAGCGCGTAGACGTCGGCGTGGCGCCCGGCGACCTCGATCGCCTCGGGCGAGGACCCGCCGAAGAACACCGGCAGGTTCGACGGCTTGATCGCGCTGTAGGCGCCGCGCGCCTCGTACCACGAGCGCTTGTGGTCGAACGGCTGCGCCGCGGTCCACTCCTGGCGCAGGATCTCGAGATACTCGTCGGTGCGCGCGTAACGCTGCTCCTTGGTCGTACCGACGTCGCCGTCACGCGCCATCTCGGCATCCGCACCGCCGGTGATGATGTGGACGGCGACGCGGCCACCCGAAAGCTGATCGAGCGTGGCGAGCTGCCGCGCCGCGAGCGTCGGCTGGGTAAAGCCCGGCCGGTGCGCGACGAGGAAGCCGAGCTTGGTCGTGATCGCCGCGGCATGGGCGGCGACGATCTGGCTTTCGGGGGAGTTCGATCCGAACGGCACGAGCACGCGATCGAAGCCGCCTTCTTCCTGCGCCCGCGCGGCGGCGTTGACATAGTCCGTGTCGAGCCCCCGCTCGCGCACGCCGTTATGGATCTCGGACGTGTTGTTGAAACCGATGTAACCGATGAAATTGACGGACATGACTGTCCTCCTTGCGGGTCTGATCAGATGACGAAGAAGCCGTGGGTGCCGTCGCGTTCGAGCTGCCCCACCAGGCCATATTCCCAATCGAGGTAGGCCTGCATGGCCGCCTCGGCATTGTCGGTGCCCTCGTAGGGGCGCTTGTAACGGCCCTCGGGCCCGCGCGGTGCGGGCGCGCCGTCGCTGCCCGTCGCCAGTTCACCCGCGAAAGCGCCGTCGAGCACGAAGACCTCCCAGCCGAGCTGGGCCAGCCACGAGGCGGTCATGTCGGCACGCGAGCCGAGATCGTCTACCAGCACGATCCGCGCGCCGCGCACGGGCGCGAAATGATCGGTCTCCTGGACAAGCTGTCCCCCAGGCGCGTTGCGGAACCCGGGAACGTGGCCCGCAGCGAAGATATCGGGCTGGCGCACGTCGAAGCGATAGAGCGTCCGACGGGTGTCGGCCGCGAGGAAGTCCAGCTCGTCCGCGCCGATCCGCTTGACGCCGGCGCGATAGGCAACGTCGCGGGCGCGACCCCGGGCGATCTCGATGTCCTCGCCGGCGAAATCGGCGACCTGCCCCTGCTGCCCGGTGGCCAGCGACTGGCCGGCGAGCGTCCAGCCGATCGTGCCGTTGCGCAGGGCATAGATCTTGTTCGGCAGCCCGGCGTTGATCAGCGACTGGGTGCCGATGATCGAGCGCGTGCGGCCGGCGCAGTTGACGATGATCGTCGTCTCGGGATCGCGCGCCGCGACGGGCGCGCGCAGCACGAGCTCGGCGCCGGGCACCGAGCGCCCCGTCGGAATGCTCATCGTCGCATATTCGTCGAAGCGGCGCGCATCGAGGATCGCGACGTCGGCCTTCTGGTCGATCAGGGCCTGAACCTCGGGCGCGGGCAGCGACGGCGTGTGGCGGTAGTGCTCGACGAGTTCGCCGAAGGCCTTGGAATAGGAATTGACGTCCTCGAACAGTTCGTAGCCGGCCGCCCGCCAGCCGGCGAGACCGCCTTCGAGCGCAGCGACCTGGGTGAAACCGAGGTCGCGCAGCTCCATCACCGCCTGGGCGGCCAGCCCCTCGCCGTCATCGTAGACGACGATCGGCGTCTCGGCGCGCGGGATGCGCCACGGCGCTTCCTCGGCCAGGCGGCGGAGCGGGATCTGCGCGGCGAACAGCGGGTGGCCGAGCGCGAACGCGGCCTCCTCGCGCAGGTCGATCAGCGCGATCTCCTGGCGGGCGAGAAGCAGCTTGCGGATTTGCGAAGGATGCACGGTCATGCGGCGCTCGAACGGTCCCAGAGGTTCGGCACGACCTTGTTGGCGTAGCCGGAAATGAAGCGCTTGGCGGTTCCGTCGAGATCGTAGGTCGCCCGTTCGACCGCCCCGATGTTGCCGCCGTAGACGTGAATCGAGATCGACGGCGCATCGGCGAGCCCGTTGGCGACGCGGTGGATGTCGCCGGCCGCAGGACTGATCGCCTCGACCTCGCATTCGAAGAGATCGCCCACGGGGCCGACCTGTTCGAGCCTGCCATCGGCGCCGCGGCGGAAGTGCTCGACCCGCTCGGCCCCGCGCAGGACGCCGACGAGGCCCCAGACGCGGTGATCGTGGATCGGCGTGCCCTGCCCCGGTCCCCAGACGAAGGAGACCACGCTGAACCGCTCGCGGCTGTCGCAGTGGAGCAGGTATTGCTGATAGCGATCGGGATTGGGCCGGGCGAAGGCATCGGGCAGCCAGTCGTCGCTAGACACCAGGCGCGCGAGCAGCGCGCCGCCCTTTTCGAGAATCTCGGCCTCGTCCGCCGCATTCTCGACGAGATCCGCGAGGTCGGTCACGAAGCCGCGTAGACGTTCGATATTGGGATCGATCGCAAGGACGGCGACTGCGTTCACGCCACCGCCTCGTGCGCGTGAGCGCCGTGCGGGAATGGGATGACGCTTTCGTGCCCCGGCTCACCGCCCAGCACCGACAGCAGCTTGGCGCGCAGGCCGCGCGAAACCTCGCCACGCTCGCCACGCGACGCGTGGATGCACTCCTGCGCGACGATGCGCCCTTGGTCGAGCACGAGTACGCGATCGGCCAGGGCGATGGCCTCGTCGACGTCGTGCGTCACCATCAGCACGGCAGGACGGTGCGCCTTCCACAGCGCCAGGACGAGATCGTGCATCTTGAGCCGCGTCAGCGCGTCGAGCGCGGCGAAGGGCTCGTCGAGCAGCAGCAGCTTGGGCTCGCGCACCAGAGCGCGGGCCAGCGCGACGCGCTGCGCTTCGCCGCCCGAAAGCGTCAGCGGCCAGGCGTCGAGGCGATGATCGAGACCGACCTCGTGCAGCGCCTTCTCGGCCTTTAGCCGCACGCGCCCGGTCAGACCCTTGAGCCCCAGCGCGACGTTGCGCCAGACCTTCTTCCACGGCAGCAGGCGGGCGTCCTGGAAGACCACCGCGCGCGACGAGGGAACTTCGACGTCCTGTCCGCGAACGTCGTCGAGCCCGGCCAGGGTACGCAGCAGCGTGGTCTTGCCCGAGCCCGAGCGGCCCAGCAGGGCGACGAATTCGCCCTCGGCGATCTCGAGATCGAGCCCCGAGATGATCGTGTTCGCGCCGAAGCTGCGGGAGAAGTTCTTGAGCCGGACCAGCGGCGCCGCCGGCGTCAGCACGGGCTCCGCAATCGTGTGATCGGCGAGGAAGGAAAGTCGTGCGTCCATGGGTCGTCCTTTCGGGAAGTTCACTGTCCGACGATGCTGGGGCGCCACACCAGGGCGCGGCGTTCGATGGCGCGCACGATCCAATCGGCACCAAGGCCAAGGATCGCGTAGACCATCAGGCAGACGACGATGATGTCGGTCCGCATGAAGTCGCGCGCATTGTTGATGAGGTAGCCGAGCCCGGCCGAGGCGTTGATCTGCTCGGCCACGACGAGCACGAGGATCGAGACCGACAGCGAATAGCGCAGGCCGACGAGCAGCGAGGGCAAGGCGCCCGGCAGGATGACGTGAAGGATCAGCTCCGAGCGGCTGAGCCCGAAGCTGCGCGCGCCTTCGATGAGGCGCAGGTCGACACCGCGGATGCCGCTGTAGAGATTGAGATAGATCGGAAACACCGAGGCGAAGGCGATCAGCGCGATCTTGGGAGTCTCGCCGATACCGAACCAGACGATGAACAACGGCGTCAATGCCAGGGTCGGAATGGTCCGCTTGATCTGCATCAGCGGATCGACCGTCGCCTCGCCCGAGCGCGAGAGCCCGGCGACGAGCGCCAGGACCACACCGACGGTCACGCCGATCGTCAGGCCGACGAGCGCGCGCAAGGTGGAGACGAGCACGTTGCTCGGCAATTCACCGCTGACGACCATGCCGAGCAGCGTGGAGACCACCGCCGAGGGTGCGGCGAGCGTGCGCTCTGGGATCAGGCCCGTGCGCGAGCCGAGCTCCCACAGCAGCAGGAACACAATGGGGGAAACCCAACGCGATCCTCCCAGATCGAAGGCGAACTTGCGGACAGCGGGAAGCGACAGACTCGTGGACATGGCCAAGAGAGTCCTCGTTAAACTCTACCAACTCAATTGAGTTTTCGATTTTCGCCTTATCAGCAATGCTCATACTGGCCGAAATCCGCGATTTCCGGGTGACGAGCCGTGGGAAAAACGGGGCAAGAGCACCGCGCCGCGCCCCGAAAAAGAATTGCTTGCAGCGGGTTAATGTCTACTATTTTGATTGACTATATTTGCTCTGCCAATAGTTGAGCACCGGACCACCGCCTCAAGCCCCTTCGTTCAGAAAGATGAAGCGATGCCCGTCAATCTTCCGACCAATCTCCTGCGCAGCTTCGTCGCCATCGTCGACACCGGCTCGATGCTCAACGCCTCGGAAAAGGTCTTTGTCACCCAGTCGGCCCTGAGCCTCCAGATCAAGCGCCTCGAGGAGCTGCTGCAGCAGACCTTGTTCCACCGCGAAGGGCGCCGCCTCTCGCTCACCCCCGCCGGCGACCTCATGCTCGAATATTCGCGCAAGGTCCTGACCCTCCACGACGAGGCCGTCGCCGCGGTCACCGCGGGGCAGTTCGCCGGCCCCGCGCGGATCGGCATGGTCCAGGATTTCGCCGAGATGCTGCTGTCGGGCCTGCTCGCGCGCTTCGCCGAGCTCCACCCCGAGGCGCAGATCTATTCGCGCATCGCCGGTACGGCCGAGCTGCTGTCGCTGCTCGAACACCGTCAGCTCGACATCGTCCTGGGCTTCGCCGCCAACAACGATCCGCATGCGATAGCCAATGCGCCGATGGCCTGGTTCGGCAAGCCCGAACTGCTCGCCCACGAGACGCTGCCGCTGGCCGTGCTCGAAACCCCGTGCCGCTTCCGCGAGGCCGCGATCCGCGCGCTCGAGGATGCCGGCCGGCCCTATCGCATCACCGTCGAAACGCCCAATCTCACCACCTTGCGCGCCGCGGTTTCGGCCGGCCTTGGCATCACCTGCCGCACCCACCTGTTCCTTCAGGACGAACCGCTCGACGCCGAAGAACTGCCCGACCTGCCGCGCGTCGCCTGCATCCTGCAGACCGCCCCGTCGCTCGCCAGCGCGACCAGCCGCCTCGCCGAACTGGCGCGGGAGACCGTCGCCGCGCTCTGAGGTCTTATTGCAAAACATCATCGGTTCGCGGCGGCTTCTCATTTTCGGGAGCCGTCGTGGGCAGCCTAGGAAATCCTGTCAGAATCAGGAGAGGCCGACGATGAGCTACAAGACCTTGGGACAGCGCTATGGAGAACTGCAGGCCGAGCGCGAGAGGACCTGGAAACCCGAGCAGCTGGCGCGCAACGCCGGCCAGCGCCGCGTCCTGGTCGAGCGTCACGATCCCGCAGCGCACCCGCAGCCCGGCACGGCCGCGCCCGATTTCACCGTGATCGATCGGGACGGCAAGGCACTGACCCGCGATGCCCTGACGGCGAACGGCCCCGCGGTCCTCGTGTTCTTTCGCTTCGCCGGCTGCCCGGCCTGCAATCTCGCCTTGCCCTATTACAACGAAACGCTGTGGCCGCAGCTCGATCGCGCCGGCATCCCACTCGTCGCGGTCAGCGCGCAGAACCCCGTCGATCGCGGCATCATCGACCGCCACGGCCTCGGCTTTCCGGTCGCCGCCGATCCCGACTATGCGCTGGGCCGCGCACTGGGGATCACCTTCCTGCCCGAGGAACGCCCGCAGGTTGCGCCCGGCGAAAGCTGGATCGGTGCGACGCTCGGCACCAACAGCTACGAAATCGACCAGCCCGCCGTGCTCATCCTCGACCAGGGCGGCACCGTGCGCTGGCTCGATGTCAGCCCCGACTGGCTCGATCGCACCGAAAGCGATGCCATCCTGGCGCAGCTACCCGAAGTCACGGCGCGCATTGCCGCCTGACAACAAGATCCCGTTCGACACCTTCCCCCTCCCGCCAGGCGGGAGGGGTTTTGTTTGGCTCAATAGCCGCGCGTCCGATCGACGATGTCGGACGGTGCTTCGCCGCGCGCGAAGCGGGTGAGGTCCTGCGAGAGCTTGTCGAACAGCCGGTGCCGCACGGCCTGGTAGTTCGAGGAAATGTGCGGCGTGATTCGCACCTGGGAATGCGTGTAGAGCGCGTGTCCCTCGGGCAGCGGCTCGGGATCGGTCACGTCGAGCGTCGCGAAGGCCAGTTGCCCCGCATCGAGCGCGGCGAGCAGCGCCGCCTGATCCACCACCGAGCCGCGCGCTATGTTGATCAAGTGTGCACCGGGCTTGGCCTGGGCCAACAGCTTCGGGCCGAACAGATGCCGGGTCTCCAAGGTGGCAGGAACCGAGATCACGATGTGGTCGGCCTGGGCGACGACGGCCTCGACCGAGCCGAGCAGCTCGACCCCCTCGGGGGTCACCGCGCCGGCCGAGCCGCGCCGCACCGCGACGACGCGCGCACCGAGCGCGAGGGCACGCCGCGCCACGGCCTGGCCGATCGCGCCCAGCCCCACCACGCCGATCGTCGCGCCGGCGAAGCGGCCGAGCGGCACGAAGCGCCAGTCCGCTGCCGAGCGGATCGAGGCAGCAGCCAGATCCTTGGCGCGCAAGTAGATCGCCGCGATCACGTAGTCGGCGATCTCCTCAGAGGCCGTGCCGCGCCCGCAGGTGACGAGCGGCGCGTCGAGCAGCCAGGCCGGATAAGAGTCGATCCCGGCCGAGGCCGAGCAGACCCACCGCAGCTTGCCCGGCCAGCTCGCCGGCGACGGCGCACCGCGCAGGGCGCGCCATTCGGGCGATGGCCGTACCACCAGCACGTCGGCCTGCTCGGCCGCGAGCCAGGGCTCGCCGACTGGCGGTTCGATGACCTTGGGCGCGAAAGGCAGGGCCGCGAGACCGGCGTTGAACTCGGGCTCGAGCTGGCTGGCGACGATCAGGCTCACAGCGTCAACCCCGCCCTGCCCGCCGCGACGAGCACGGTGTCCGCCTGCGGCGAATGGATGCGGCTGCACAGCACGTCGCGGTAATAGCGTTCGAGCGGGTTGTTGCGACTGATGCCGGGATTGCCCGTCAGCTCGAGGCCGATCGCCACGGCCTGGATCGAATTGGCATTGGCCGTGTGCTTGATCAGGTTGGCCTGCACCGCCGGCGGCACGTCGCCGCGGTCGGCGGCCTGCGCCGCGCTGTCGATCAAGGTCCGGTTGACCTGGAGCAGCGCTTCGATCTCGCCGAACTTCTCCTGCACGCGCGGCAGAGTCGCCAGCGAGGCGCCCAGGTTGGTCGGCACGCGCTCGTTGAGATAGCGCGCGAGCCAGTCGCGCGCGGCGCGGGCGATGCCGTCGTAGATCGTCGCGATGGCCAGCGCGTTCCACAGGGTCTGGCCGTTCGCCTGGCCCGGGGTCGGCGCCCATTCCTCGGGCGGGCGCAGGTCGACCGCCCAGGCGGCCGGGGTCGGCGTATCGGTGAAGACCACCTTGTGGCTCACCGTCGCACGCATGCCGAGGTGGTCCCACTCGGGCACGATCTCGATCCCGGGGCTCTTCGGATCGACCAGCAGCAGACCCAGCAGGGGTTCGGGATCGTCGGTCTTGGCCCAGACGGCGAACCAGTCGAGCCCGGTCGAGCCGGTCGAATAGATCTTCTCGCCGCTGATCCGCCAGCCGTCGGCGGTGCGCCGGGCGATCGTCTTGGGCAGGCCCCCGCGCACCGGCGTGCCGAGTTCGGGCTCGACGCGGAAGGTGCCGATCAGCCCCGCGCCCGCCGCCGCCTCGCGCGCCAGCTTCTCGTAAAGCCCCTGCGGCCAGCGCCCCTTCTTCTCGGGCGCGGCATGAAAGGCATAGGTCATGAACAGGATCAGCGCGGTCGAGGGCTCTCCCTTGGCCACGGCGCCGAGCACGCGCAGCGTATCGGCATAGCCCGCGCCCTGCCCGCCCAGCCGGGGCTCGACGGTCAGGCCGATGAGACCTTCGCGCGCGAGGATGTCGAAGTTGGCGCGCGGGAACGCGCCCGAGCGGTCGTAGGCTTCCGCCGTGGCGGCAAGCTCCGCGGTTAGCGCCGCGAGCCGATCGCTCGGCAGAGTGGACTGGTGCGGCACTATGGGCTGGGTTGCCATTTAAGCCTCTTTCGTAATTTCGGGATTGAAGCGATCGTCCCACAAGGGACGCACGTCGACGCGCCGCGGCAGCAGGCCGGCATCGAAGAACACGTCGGCGACGGTTTGCTGCGACTTGATCGCTGCCTCTGTGACCGGGCGCTGCTCGGTCCAGGCGCTCTTGCGCTGGAACTGGTCGCGGACATAGGCGACAGGCACGCCGATATCGGCGGCGACGATCTCGGCCCAGCGACCCTCGTTGGCCCTCGCCCAAGCGTAACCCTGGCGCGTGAGGCGCAGGTAGCCCTTGATCCATTCGGACTTCTCGCGATCGGCCAGCGCATCGCGATGCGCGCAAACGATGTAGTTGCCCGACAGGAAGCCCTGCGCCGTCTTGAGGATGCGCGCACCCTCGGTCGCGAGCGCGCGCTGGATGGGGAAGCCGTAGATCGCCCAGGCATCGAGCGAACCGCGCGAGAAAGCGGCCGCGCCATCGGACACGGTCATCGCGACCGGTTCGATGTCCGACCACTTGAGCCCGACCGAGGCCAGCATCTGAATCAGGAAATACTGCGCCGTGGTCGCGCGGACATAGCCGACGCGCTTGCCCTTGAGCCCGGCCAGATCCTGGATCGGCGAACCTTTCGGCAGAAGCACGACCTGGTTGTTGACGTCGCCAAAGCGGATGCCGATCTGGCGGAAGCTCTGGATCGTCGAGGCCGCGGCAAAGACCGGCGGAATCTCGCTCGTGCCGCCGAAGTCCAGCGAGCCGGCATTGAACGCCTCGACCACGAGGTGTCCGGACTGAAATTCCGAATAGGTGACGGGGAAATCGGGCTTGAGCCCGGCCGCCTCGAACAGCAGGCGCGTATCGCCTTCGCCCTTGCCCGTGATCGAAACCCTCAGCGATCCGGACTTGGCCCCGCCCGCGCATCCGGCCAGCCCCAAGCCCACGAAAGCGGCACCGCCGGCAAGGACGGCACGGCGCGCGAGGCCTTTTTCGGGCAGCGACATCTGACTTTTGAGATCACTCTTCATAATCTCAATCAATTTAGTAGAGTGACTTCAACGCAGGCAATCGAATTTCGCGCTGCACTTATGAGCATTGCGAAAGCCAAATGGGGCAGATTTCACGCGCCGGTGTATCGAGCGAGCGGTAAAGCGCCTCGGCAAGGAGAACTCGGACATGGAACAAAGACCGCTCGGCCGCACCGGCATCACCGTCAGTTCGGTATGCCTCGGCACGATGACCTGGGGCTCGCAGAACAGCGAGGCCGAAGCCCACGCGCAGATCGATCTCGCGCTCGATCGCGGCATCACCTTCCTCGATACGGCCGAAGCCTATCCGGTGACTCCCGCCAGCGCCGAGACGCGCGGCCTGACCGAAGCCTATATCGGCAGCTGGATCGAACGGAACCGCGGCCGCGACCGTTTCGTGCTGGCGACCAAGGTCGCCGGGCCGGCGCGCGGCCGCGGCGCCGATGCCGACAGCCGCCTCGATCGTCGCGGCATCGAGGCCGCGCTCGACGCCAGCCTCAAGCGGCTCAACACCGACTATGTCGATCTCTACCAGCTCCACTGGCCCGACCGCCGCGTGCCGCGCTTCGGCGAACGTGGGCTGTTCGAGATATCCGACGAACCGGGCACCGTGCCGATCGCCGAGACGCTGGGCGTGCTCGCCGATCTCGTGAAAGCCGGCAAGATCCGCGCGTTCGGCGTGTCCAACGAGACGCCCTGGGGCGTCAGCGAATTCCTGCGGCTCTCGCGCGACGAGAACCTGCCGCGCGTCGCTTCGATCCAGAACGCCTACAGCCTGCTCAACCGCACCTTCGAGATCGGCCTGTCGGAATTCGCGCTGCGCGAGGACGTCGGCCTGCTCGCCTATTCGCCACTCGCCGCCGGGCATCTTTCGGGCAAGTACCTGGGCGGCCAGGTTCCGGCCGGCTCACGGCTCGACGTCGCCAAGCAGTTCGTCCGCTACAACGTGCCGCAGCAGCCCGACGCTACCGCGCGCTATGGCGCGGTGGCGCGCGCCTTCGGGCTCGATCCGCTCGAACTGGCGCTGGGCTTCGTCCACGGCCGCAGCTTCGTCACCTCGTCGATCATCGGCGCGACCTCGCTCGAACAGCTCGACGCCGATATCGCCGCGAGCCTGGTGAAGCTGTCGCCCGACGTGATCGAGGCGATCGAGGGCATCCAGCGGCTCTATCCGGACCCGTGCCCCTGAGGCGAGACGGGCCCTAAAGCCCCTCGCCGCCGACCCAGTGCGCGCTGCCGAGGTAGCGCGCCAGGTCCCAGACCTGACGGCGGATATCGGGCACGGCGACGATCTCCCAGGCCTCGCCCTTGGTCAGCGGGCCGACCGCGTAAAGCCCGTCCTGCGGCTCGCCGGCGGCATTGCGCAGGCGCCCCGACTGCTCGACGTCGACGCCGAGGCGGTGGGCATCGGCGCGCGCGCGACCCTGGGCGATCAGGTCGTCGAGCAGCGGATGCCCGGCTCGCGTGACGTCGCCCTCGGGGCCGATGCAACTGATGATGCGATCGGCGGGCAGCACCTGCTCGCTCGCGCTGCCGCGCGGCCGCCAGCGCAGGCGCGCGCGGGTGCCCTCCGCTTCGGCGGACACGAGCTTGCCCGCCACGAAAGCGAGCCGCCCCGAGCCTTCGAGCGCGGCGATGCGGCTGGCCGCGGTCGGCGCCAGCCGGTGGCGATGGACGTCCCAATAGGGGCGCAGGTGCCGCAGGAAACGCCGCTGCGACGCCTCGTCGTGGCGGCGCCAGATGTGTTGGGTATGCGGGCGCAATTCGTCGATCGCGGCGCGCCAGCCGAGGCTTTCGGCACGCTGCCGCACCGCGCGCACCAGCGCGGCGCCGCTGGCCTCGGGCTCGGCCACGGGTCGCACCACCGGCCCGCTCTCGGCATGGCTGCGCGGCTTGAGACCGCGGCGCGACAGCGCGGTCATGCGCCCGCGGTAGCCAGCGCGATCGAGCGAGAGGATCGCGTCGATCGCGGTCAATCCGCTGCCGACAAGGACGATGTGCTCGATCGCGTCGAGCCCATCGGTGGCGCCGGGCCGCCAGGGATCGGCGAAGTGCAGCCCCGGCGGAAGATCGGCCAGCACGGGCAAGGCCGTCGGCGCGAAGTTGCCGAGCGCCAGCACCAGCGCGCGGCATTCCAGCGCGGCGCCGCCGGCGAGCGACAGGGTGATCGCACCCCCATCGAATCGCGCGGCCACCGCCTCGCCCGCGCGCACCTGCGCGCGGTCCGGCGCGGCCGCGAGCGCATCGATCAGCAGTTCGCGCAGATAGCGGCCATAGGCCAGGCGGGGGACGAAGCGATTGGCCTGATCGTCCGAGGAAAAACCCATCCAGCGCAGGAAGTGGCCAAGATCGTCGGGAAAGGCGCTCATGTTCGCGGCGCGGACGTTGAGCAGATGCTCGGGCTGGCGCGTGCCGAAGGCCAGGCCCTTGGCAAGCTGGGCCTCCTCGCGCTCGACCAGCACGACGTTCTCCCCGTGGCGCAGCAGATTGATCGCGAGCAAGGTGCCACTGAACCCGGCACCGACGATCGCCACGGGCAGTTCCGCCTTGTTCCGGGTCTTGGCCATCGCGAGGTCCTACGAACGATCACTGGAAAAGTTTCGCGGCCCATGAACCGCAGGCTGGAAAAACTCAATCGATTTGGTAGATATTTTGCCTCGAGCGCGATCAAGCCCCCTTCGATCGCGCCGGATTCCATGACGATCCTGGGCGACCACGCCGGATCCGGAGCCGTTCAGCTCAAGCCGTTACCGAACACGAGGATACCTTTATCATGACCGAAGCCGCAACACTCCCGCGCGAGACCGCACACCCGATCGATCCCGACATTCTGTCGCGCTGGTCGCCGCGCGCCTTCGACGGTTCGCCGCTCGACGCCGCAACCCTGCACACGCTGTTCGAAGCGGCGCGCTGGGCGCCTTCGGCCTACAACGCGCAGCCCTGGCGCTTCGCGTATGCCGTCCGCGGCGACGCGCATTGGGAAGCCTTCGTCTCGGCCCTGCTGCCGTTCAACGCCGCCTGGGCGCAGGGCGCCTCGGCCCTGCTTTTCATCCTGTCCGACACGCTGATCTCGCTGCCCGGCAAGGACGAACCCGCGCCGTCGGGCACGGCCAGCTTCGACACCGGAGCGGCTTGGGGCTTCCTCGCGCTGCAGGCGACCAAGCTCGGTCTGCATACGCACGCCATGGCCGGCTTCGACCACGCCCGCGCTGCCGAAGTCACCGGCGCGAGCGAGCGTTTCCGTTTCGAAGCCGCGGTGGCGATCGGCCGCATCGGCGATCCCGCCAGCCTGCCCGACACGCTGCGCGCGCGTGAGATTCCCAGCCACCGCCGTGCGATCGACGAGATCGCCTTTCACGGCCGCTTGGGCTGACCGGTCACCGCCGCGTTGAACGAGGGGTCGAAAGCCCCGCCCAGGTCCGGCACGGCGGGGATCACCCCGGCGCTCCGATAGCGTTCGAGGATGGCCTGCTGCTCGGCGCGCAGGCCGTCCTCGACCGGAACCACCGTCGTCACGTTCTCACGCACGGTGAAGCGCGCGACCTCCAGGGGGATGCCGGTTTCCTTCGCGAGCACCCGTGCATAGTCCTCCTGGTGCGTTCTCGCCCAGGCGCGTGCCCGCGCCGCGCGCGCCAGGAAATCGGCGAGCTGCGCGCGCTTCGTCGCGATCGCCTTGTCGTTGGCGGCGAGGAAGCCGGTTTCGGCGGGCAGCTTCGCGGCATCGGCGAGCGCGCGTTCCTTGTCCTCGAGCAGGGCGATGCCGACATAGCTGCCCCAGGTCGACCAGGCGTCGATCGACCCGCTGGCCAGCGCGGCCTTGGCCTCGCCGTTGTTGAGGTAGACCCAGGTCACGTCGCTCGATCGGAGACCGGCCTGTTCGAGCAGGCGCAGCGCGGTGTTCTGCCCGGCCGAGCCGCGCACCGTCGCCAGGCGCTTGCCGCGCAATTGGGCCAGGCTCCTGATCGGGGAATTGGCCTTCACGATGATCGCCGAGGCCCGGCCGCCTGTGCCGTCAGCCGCGCGCGCGGCGAAGACCACCTTGATCGGCGCCCCGCCGGCATAAGCGAAAGCGAAAGGCGCCCCGCCGATGCCACCCACGTCGACCGCCCCCGAACCCAGCGCTTCGAGCAGCGGAGAGGCCGCCGGGAACAGGGCCCAGTCGATCCGGTAGGGCACATCCTCGAGCTCGCCCGCGGCCGTGAGGAGCGCCTGGATACCACCGCGCTGATCGCCGACCACGAGCGCACCGCCAGCTCCGGATCCGCCAGCAGCTCCGCTATGCCCCCGCCAGGCGAAGGCGCCGGCGGCGATGAGCAAAGCCAGCACGATCCACAGCGCCCAGCGCCGCCCACCTGCACCGTGAGATTCCTGTGCACCATCGGGCTCGGTCATCGTCGCAGGATCCTTTGCAATCACAAAGCGCGGTTGTAGCCGGGCAAATGGCTGGTCTGGCAGCGAAATCCACGCGGTTTGGATATTCTCAGCGGTTGATTGGAACTCCGCATAGGTCGCCGACGCCAGCAGTCCCTATTCCGCTCCGGACTTAGGAACAGGAGCACGGCATGGATCTTCGACTGGCAGGCAAGCGCGCGATCGTCACCGGCGGCAGCCGCGGCATCGGCAAGGCCATCGCACGGGCGCTGCTCGACGAGGGCGTGCGCGTGGCGATCACCGGCCGTGACGAAGAGGTCGCCCGCGCCGCCGCAGCCGAACTCGCCGATGCCACGGGTGGCGAGGTCCATGCGCTCGTCGGCGACACCCGCGAAGACGCCGCAGTCGACGGGCTCGTCGCCGAAGCGGTTCGGTTGCTCGGCGGGCTCGACATAGTCGTCAACAACGCCGCACGCCCTGGCGCTGCGCCCGCGATCCCCGGCGTGGCGGGGGTCGAGTCGAACTACATCCTCGACGAGCTCAACACCAAGCTGGTCGGCTACCTGCGCGTCGCGCGGGCGGCGGCGCCGCATCTGGTCGCGGGCGGCTGGGGCCGGATCATCAACATCAGCGGCCTGGCCGCGCGCTCGGCGGGATCGATCCCGGGCTCGACGCGCAATGTCGCGGTCGCCGCGCTGACCAAGAACCTCGCCGACGAGCTCGGCCCCAAGGGCATCAACGTCACCGTGGTCCATCCGGGCGCCACCCGCACCGAGCGCACGGCGGACAGCGTGGCAAAGAAGGCCGCTGCCGATGGCCTGTCCACCGCCGAGGCCGAGAAGGCGCTCTACGGCCATTCGCTGATCGGCCGCATCGTCGAGGCCGAGGAAGTCGCCGCGGTGGTTGCCTTTCTCGCCTCGCCGCTAAGCGCCGCGATCAACGGCGATGCCATCGCCGCGGGCGGCGGAGCCGCAAGGGTGATCCACTACTGAGCTCCGCGCGGTTTTGCAGAATTCATACATCGCGCGAGCATTTCACGATTTTCCCCGCGCCGCGACGGCCTATTCCTGAGGAGACATCCTTTCGGAGACGACGATGCAACTCTACGCCAGCGCCCCCTCGCCCTTCGTGCGCAAAGTGCGCATCGCGCTCATCGAGCTCGGTATCGAAGACCGCGTCGAGATCGTGTCGACCGTTCCGCTCGACGATCCGGCCTACCGCGCGGTCAATCCGCTCGGCAAGATCCCGGCGCTGCGTCGCCCCGACGGTTCGGTGCTCTATGACAGCCTGGTCATCGTCGACTGGCTCGACCAGACCTTTGGCGAAGGCCGGCTGATCCCGCGCGATGCCGCGGCGCGCAATGCCGAACTGCACCAGCACGCGCTCGCCAACGGGGTGATCGACGCGGCATTCAATGCGACCAGCGAACTGCGCCGGCCAGAAGACTTGCGCTCCGATTTCTGGCTCGGCCGCTGGAGCGAGGCGATCGTCGCCGGGGCCGCGGCGCTGGCTGCGGAGCCGCCCGTGCGGTTCGGGCTCGGCGCGATCACCGCAGCCGTCGCCGCCGACTACGTGCCGTTCCGCCTTGGCCAGCTCGGGCTCGACATCTCGGGTCTCGCCGCCTGGCGCGAATCGCTGGGCGCACGCGCCAGCCTCGAAGCCACGGCGCCACACCGCGAGTTCGCCTGAGCTATCAGCAATAGTCGCCAGCTGTTTTGACATTCTCGCAAGACCGACGCCGCGACGGATCGCATGATCGCGCCATTCCGTCATCCAGACCGAGAGGCCGATCATGAGCACCGCCACCGCCTATAGCGACACGCCCGCCGATAGTTCCGCAATCGACATCCGCCCGCTCCAGCCGACGATCGGCGCCGAGATTCACGGCGTCGATATCAGCCGGCCGCTGAGCACCGAGCAGCGCGACACGATCAAGGCGGCGATCCTGCAGTACAAGGTCGTGTTCTTCCGCGACCAGACCCTCGACAAGGAAACCCACGCCGCATTCGCCGCGCAGTTCGGCCCGCTCTACGATTATCCGAGCGCGACCAGCGACGCGAACATCGTCCCGATCCACAAGATCTCGGCGGTCGATGCGCGCGAGCGCTTCCGCGAGCTCGAACATCCCGATTTCCTCAAGGGCACGATCGGCGCGGGCGACTATTACCATTCGGACACGAGCTGGCGCCTGGTCCCGGCCTGGGGCGCGGTGCTGCGCGCCGTCGACCTGCCACCGGTGGGTGGCGACACGATCTGGGTGGATGCCAACCTCGCCTATGAAGGCCTGTCGGAAGACCTGAAGACCAAGCTCGAAAGCCTTCATGTCGTTCACAATTTCCAGCATTCGATCACCCGCCTGGGTCACGAATATCCGATCGTCGCGCACCCCGCCGTGCGCACCCATCGCGAGACCGGCAAGAAGATCCTCTGGGTCAACTACTCGCAGAATCCGCAGTTCCTCGGCATCGAGCTGGCCGAGAGCAACGCTCTGCTGCTCGAAGTGCTTCGCCAGTACAAGCGCCCTGAATTCCAGGTGCGCTTTGCCTGGCAGCCCGGCTCGGTCGCCTTCTGGGACAACCGCGCGGCGGTCCACTACGCGGTGCGCAACTACGGCGACTATCCGCGCCTGCTCGAGCGCATCCTGATCTCCGACGAGCGGCTCTACGCCGACCTCTAAACCGCTCCACCCCATTCAACGATCACGGCGCGGGCTCCAGCGAACCCGCGCCGTTTCGCTTCAAGGACACCGACCATGACCAAGGCACGCCAGATCAAGCTGGGCTTCATCCTCCACGGCGTCGGCCGCACCTGGAACGATTGGCGCCACCCCGACCGCGACGTCAACGCCAGCACCAGCTTCGCCCAGTACAAGCGCCAGGCCCAGCTCGCCGAGAAGGGCAAGTTCGACTTCCTGTTCGTCGCCGACAGTCTGTCGATCACCGAAAAGTCGAGCCCGCACTATCTCAACCGCTTCGAGCCGATCACGATCCTCTCGGCGCTGGCCGGGGCGACCTCGCATATCGGCCTCGTCGCCACCCTGACCGTATCCTATTCGGAGCCGTTCAACGTCGCCCGCCAGTTCGCCTCGCTCGACCACATCAGCGGCGGGCGCGCCGGCTGGAACGTCGTCACCTCGTGGCTCGGCGACACCGCCGCCAACTTCTCGAAGGTCGAGCATCCGGCCCACGACGTGCGCTATCGCATCGCCGGCGAATATCTCGACGTGGTCCAGGGCCTGTGGGATTCGTGGGAAGACGATGCCCACGTCGCCGACAAGGAGAGCGGGGTCTTCGTCAACGCGGAGAAGCTCCACCGGCTCGACCACCAGGGCGAGTTCTTCCAGGTGCGCGGCCCGCTCAACATCAAGCGCGGCCCGCAGGGGCAGCCGGTGATCTTCCAGGCCGGCGCCTCCGACGACGGTCGCAACTTCGCCGCCAGGCGCGCCGACGCGATCTTCGCCGCCGCGCCGACCTACGAGGACGGCCTGTCCTATTACGCCGACGTCAAGGCGCGCGCCAAGGGCTTCGGCCGCGACGCCGACAAGCTGCTGGTCCTGCCCGGCATCGCCCCGATCGTCGGCGAGACCGATGCCGAGGCCGAGGCCAGGTACCGCGAGTTGGCGGGGCTGGAATCGCTCGAGACCGGGCTCGGCTTCCTGTCGCGCAGCTTCAACGATCACGACTTCCGCCAGTACGATCTCGATGCGCCCTTCCCCGATGTCGCGCACATCGGCCTCAACAGCCAGCAGAGCGCGACCAAGCGCATCCTCGCCGAAGTCCGCGCCGAGAACCTGACCCTGCGCCAGGTGGTCGAGCGGCTGTCGGCGCCGCGCGGCGCCTTCGTCGGTTCGCCCGAGACGATCGCCGACGAACTGCAGCGCTGGTTCGAGGACCAGGCCGCCGACGGCTTCGTGATCTTCGAGCCGCTGCCCGGACAGCTCGACCTGTTCGTCGACAAGGTGATCCCGATCCTGCAGGCGCGCGGCCTGTTCCGCG
>SECS01000401.1 GCA_004211435.1 Novosphingobium sp.
TCGGCGATCCACTGGCGGTTCTCGCCCTGCTGCCAATAGGCGGTGAGTTGGATGAAATCGATCCCGCCCTCTCCCTCGTAGCGCCAGTCGATGGCGGCGCGCTTGCGCTCGACCGTGTCGTGGGCGAGGAGGCCGATCACCGCGGTTGCTGCCAGCGGCGCGCCGGTTGTCGAAGGCGCGGTGATGCCGCTGAGCACGTTCGTATCGACCACACCCTTCTGCCATTCGCCGGTCAGGCGCAGGCGGCTCGAGGTGCCGGTGTCGAGCACCAGCTTGCCGAGCAGCGCATCGGACTTGGTGTCCTGCGGGTTGGGCGCGGTGCGCGTGGCGTTGAGCGCTTCGTTGGCGCCCTGGTTGTCGAGCTCCTTCCCGTCGCGACGCGTGTAGGCGATCATGCCCGAAATCGCGCCGCCGCGTGCGGCGAGGATCGCGGTCTCGCTGAATTCCTCGTCGGCCGAATCGTAAGAGGCGCTGAAGCGCCCGGCAACGTTGTGCTCGCCGAGCAGGTCCGACGGATCGCTGGTCACGAAGCTGACCGCGCCGGCGAGCCCGTCCGAGCCATAGAGCGCCGAGGCGGGGCCGCGCAGGATCTCGATCGACTTGACCAGGCCGAGATCGACATAGGCGCCGCGGCCCGCGGCCTGGGCGCCGAATTCGAAGCCCTCGGGCACGCGCACGCCATCGACCAGCATCAGCACGCGATTGCCGTCGAGTCCGCGGATGTTGAAGCTCGCCGCGCCGTCGCGGCCGGTGACACCCTGCGCCGCGCCGAAGCGGCTGGGCGCCTGCCGGACCGAGACCCCGGGTTCGAAGCGGACGAGATCCTTGATATCCGAAACCATCTCGTCGGCGATCTGCTCGTCGGTCTTGATCGAGATCGTCGCGGGCACGTCTTCGATTTTCACCGGGGTGCGCGTGGCGCTGACGACGATCTGGCCCTTGCGCTCCGCCCAGAACCAGGGTCAAGCGTGATAGGATTGCGACGGCTCGCTCTATGAGCGTCGCTGATCGACTATATGAAAATAATATGCGGTTATTAATCGGTACAACCGATCAATGGGGGCGAGATTTCCTATTGGATAACCACGGCCTCAACCCCTAGCTAGGCTCGGTCAGTTTCATCCCGAGCCACATTGGAGAATCACATGGGAATCGTTGGAAGCCAGCTCAAGCCGTTCAATGCGACCGCCTTCCACCAGGGCAAGTTCGTCGAAGGCATCACCGAGGAGACGGTGAAGGGCAAGTGGGGCGTGTTCTTCTTCTACCCGGCCGACTTCACCTTCGTCTGCCCGACCGAGCTCGAAGATCTGGCCGACATCTACGGCGAACTGCAGGGCCTTGGCGTCGAAGTCTATTCGGTCTCGACCGACACCCACTTCAGCCACAAGGCCTGGCACGACACCTCGCCGGCGATCAGCAAGATCAACTACTTCATGCTCGGTGACCAGAACCACGTGCTGAGCAACAACTTCGGCGTC
>SECS01000194.1 GCA_004211435.1 Novosphingobium sp.
GCGCGATCGTTGGGACGCATCGGCCTGTCGATGTCCGAAGCGGGCGCGCTGTACTGGAACAGTTCAATATAGCAGGTGCCCGCGCGCATCATCACGCCCTTGGCCGCCGAACCCTTGAGATCGACGATGTGATCCATCATCGGCTCGTTCGCCCAATCGAAACCCTCGTCGACCGGCTCGAAGCCGAAGGCCTCGGCGTAGAAGCGCTTCATGCGATCGATGTCGCGGCAGTTCATGCCGATATGGTGGATGCCACGGATCATTGTCTCATCTCCCCAGATGCTTTGGCCCCGCTTATCCGCGATGGTCCAAGGCGGGGCAAGCGGACGAGCTTGCCCCGGTGCGATCGCCAATTAGTCCGGATCGACCCACTTGGTGTTGGTCACGCGCGGGCTGAGGTACTTGGTCTTGGTCCAGCCGCCGTCGACCACGATCGACTGGCCGTTGATCATCTCGCTGCCCGGCGAGCAGAGGAAGGCGATGACCGCGGCGGTGTCCTCGGGATCGGCGAGGCGCGGATAGGGCGTGGTCTCGACGTTGACGCGCTTGAACGCTTCGTCCTCGAAGCGGTGCGCGACCATCTCGGTGCGGGTCACGCCGGGCGCGACGCAGTTCGAGCGGATGCCGCGCGGGCCATATTCGCAGGCCATGTGCTCGGTCAGCGACTTGAGGCCACCCTTGGCAGCCGAATAGGCGCCGCCGCGACGGCCGCCGATATGCGCGAAGGTCGAGGTGATGTTGACCACCGAAGCGCCCTCGCCGAGGTGCGGGATGACCTCGCGGCAGAGGCGGAACGGCGCGGCGAGCATGATGTCGAGGAAGTAGTCGAGCATCTCGTCGTCGGTCTCGTCCAGCGGCTTGGGGCTGCCGACGCCGGCATTGTTCACCAGGAAGTCGATGCGGCCGAACTGGCCCAGCGCCAGTTCGACGATCTTCTTCGGTGCATCCTTGGCGGTGACGTCGACCGAGATCGTCGCGACGCGCTCACCGCCGAGTTCCTGCTCCAGGTTGGCCAGCTTGCCCGTGTCGCGGCCGACGCCGACGATCGCATGGCCCGCGGCGTGGAGCAGCTTGGCGGTCTGCAGGCCGATGCCGCTGCCCGCCCCGGTGATGATCGCAACCTTGGTATCGCTCATGTCTCTTCCCTGTAGCCTGTGCACGTGTTCAGCGCGCTGCCTAGGCGTTCGTCGCGGCTATTTCAAATGCAGCGAGACGTCCTGATCCTTCGGCGCCTTCGCCTGGCCGCGCAGTTCGGCAGCGCGGGCACGCAGATAGTAGCGGATGTCGTCGATCTGCGCGTCGGTCAGCTCGGCGAACCTGGGCATGCCTTGCGCTTCGAGCGCCCCTTCCCGGACGATCTGGACGAAGGTCGCGCGGTCCTGCGGCAGCAGCGAGCGGCGCAGGTCGGGCGCCTGGATCGCACCGACAGCGAGGCTGCCGTGGCAGTCGCCGCAATGCCGCGTATAGGCCGTAACGCCGGGCATGAAGCGCACCTGATCGAGCTTGAAGCCCGGATCGGCCGGCGGCTGCGGAGCCGGCGCCCGCGGTGGCAGGACCCGCTTGCCGCCGATCGCGAAAGTCAGCACGCGCCGCGCCTGGCTGCGCGGATCGAGGCCGTAGCGTTCGGCATTGGCAGGGTCGAGCGCGCCCATGTTCTTGGGATAGGCCATGCCGAGGCCGGTCAGCACGGTGACGTACTGCGTGCCCTTGGCCTCGTAGGTGATGGCCGGCGCGATCATCGGCGCGCGCGTGTCGTAGGACCAGAGCACCTTGCCGTCGCGCGCCGAATAAGCCTTGAACAGCCCATCGATCGCGCCCTGGAAGACGAGATCGCCGCCCGTCGCCAGCACGCCGCCGTTGACGTAGGTCGGATGATCGACGCGCCAGACGGGCTTCTGCGTCACCGGGTTCCAGGCGATCAGCGCGCCGACCGGCGGCTTGCGGCCGATCAGCGGTCCGCCGATCATGTTGGCGCCGGCATCGGTGTTGCGATCGGTCGCCGGCTTCCAGTCCTTCGCCGGCTCCGAATAGTCGACATCGAACTCGACGGCGGGGATGTAGACCAGCCGCGTCTGCGGGCTGAAGGCCATCGGCAGCCAATTGTGCGCAGCGAGCGGCGACGGCGCGATCGTCGCCGCCTTGCCCTGATCGTAGCGCGCGCCGGGCACCTCGACCGGGCGCCCCGTCGCGAGATCGATCTTCGAGGCCCAGGTGACGGGCACGTAGGGCTCGGCCGAGATCAGCTTTCCGTTCGTGCGGTCGATGACATAGAGAAAACCGTTCTTCGGCGCCTGCATCAACACCTTGCGCGGTTTGCCGGCGATCTCGAGATCGGCAAGTTCGATGTCCATCGTCGCGTCGAAGTCCCAGGTGTCGCCAGGGACAGTCTGGTAGTGCCAGCGATACTTGCCCGTCTTGCCGTCGACCGCGACGATCGAGTCGATGAACAGGTTGTCGCCCTTGCCTTGGCTGCGCAGCCGGTGGTTCCACGGATAAGGACTGCCGACGCCGAAATAGACGAGGTCGAGATCGGGATCGTAGGCGATCGAATTCCACACGTCGCCGCCGCCGCCGAACTTCCACCATTCGCCGCCCCACGTCTTCGCGGCCATTTCCATGGCCTCGTTCTCGAAGCCCTTCGCCGGGTCGCCGGGGACCGTGTGGAAGCGCCAGAGCTGCTTGCCGGTCTTCGCGTCGTAGGCGGTGATATAGCCGCGGCTTACCCCGTTCGAACCGCCGTAGCCGATCAGCACGCGCCCGCCGAGCACGCGCGGCGCGCCGCTGATATAGGCGGCCATCTTGGGATCGAAGGTCTGTTGCGACCAGGCGGGCTTGCCGGTCTTGGCGTCGATCGCGATCAGACGGCCGTCCTGGGTGCCGACGTAGATCCTTCCCTGCCAGTACGCGACCCCGCGCACGCCCCAGCCGACGCGCAGGTTGAGCCCGGCGGCCTTGCCGACCTCGGGATCGTACTGCCAAAGCAGCTTGCCGCTGACCGCGTCGACCGCCGAGACCACCGAAAGTCCCGCGGCGAAGTAGACCACGCCGTCGACCGCGATCGGCTGGGTCGCGGCATTGCCGAGCGGCAGGTCCATCGACCAGGCGAGCCCGAGCGTACCGACGTTGGCCTGGTCGATCGCGGCGAGCGGGCTGAAGTGCTGCTGGCCATAGGTCCGGCCATAACCCGGCCAGTCACGGCCGCTGCTGTCGTCGAGCAATTGCGCTTCGGGCGCTGCCGCCCCGCCCAGCCCGAAACCTTTGCAACTGCCCAGTGCCAGTGCCGCGACGGCAAGCATGCCCAGCAACGGCAGCCGGCTTCGAGCGATCATGCGTTCTCTCCCTGTCCTGCCGCGCGACTATCGTCACTTTGGTAGCGCTGGCAATGGCACCGCGACGAAATAACCAACGCTGTTGATCGCCATGGCGTATGGTAGCCCCTTGCCCCTCGCCGGATTGGATGCTTACAGGCTGACATGAGCATCAAACCCAGCGCCCTCGACGGCATCCGCGTAATCGACATGAGCCGCGTCTTCGCGGCGCCGGTCGGAGCCCAGATCCTCGGCGACCTGGGCGCCGATGTGATCAAGATCGAACGCCCCGGCGTCGGCGACGACGGCCGCGGCTACGGCACGGCCTGGGTAGAGGGCAAGGACGGCCTAGAAACCCGCCAGTCGAGCTTCTTCACCGTGTCGAACCGCAACAAGCGCTCGATCACCCTGAACCACTCGAAGCCCGAGGGGCAGGAGATCATCAAGAAGCTCGTCGAGACCGCCGACGTGCTGATCGAGAACTACAAGGTCGGCGATCTCAAGCGCTTCGGGCTCGACTACGAGACGCTGAAGGCGATCAACCCGCGGCTGATCTACTGCTCGGTCACGGGCTTCGGCCAGACCGGCCCAAGCGCCGCGCTCCCCGGCTACGACGGCCTGTTCCAGGCGCAGGGCGGCATGATGGCTGTCACCGGCCTGCCCGACGGCCATCCCGGCGCGGGGCCACTCAAGGCCGGACCCAGCCTCGTCGACTTCATCACGGGCCACAACACCGCGCTCGCGATCCTCGGCGCGCTGATGTACCGCGAGCGCACCGGCGAGGGCCAGTACATCGACATCGCCCTGCTCGACACCTCGGTGGCCATGGTCAGCCACATCATGCAGGACTATCTGATCAGCGGCGTTGCGCCGCCGCGCCTGGGCAACGGCGGCAACGGCGGCGGCCCGGCCGACCTGCTCCACGCCAGCGACGGCATCGTCTATCTCACCGCAGGCACCGACGAGCACTATCGCCGCCTGACCGTGCTGATGGACCAGCCCGAGCTGTTCACCGACGAGCGCTTCGATTCCAACTTCAAGCGCGCGCGCTCGGGCCAGGCCGAGTTGATCCGCATCATCAACGCGTGGTCGAGCAAGATCCCCGTGACCGAACTGCTGGCCAAGTTCGACAGCGTCGGCATTCCGGCCGCCAAGTACAACGAGCTCGACGACGTCTGGCAGGACCCGCAGGTCCAGCATCGCGGGCTCAAGGCGACGACGCCGCATGCCCATGCCAAGGCGGGTTCGGTCGACCTGATCGCCAGCCCGTTGGCGCAGATGTCGGCGAGCCCCGCCGCGATCCG
>SECS01000062.1 GCA_004211435.1 Novosphingobium sp.
TTCTCCTCGCGGCGCCGGGCGGTGACGACGATGTTGCCCGCGGCACCGATGATGATGGAGATGGCCGCGGGCAACATCGTCGTCACCGCCCGGCGCCGCGAGGAGAAGGCCGCGGTCGTTGCCGAAGCCGAAGGCCTCGGCGACCTCAAGCTCTACCGCATTCCGGTGCCCGTCACCGTCGCCGCACGCTCGCAGAAACAGGTCGCGTTCCTAGTGAAGGACGCGGTCCGCGGCGAGACGGTCTATCGCACGGTGATGGACGAGCGCCCGAGCCCGATCGACAAGCTGTTCCGCTTCCGCAACCGCAAGGACAACGGGCTCGGCGATCCACTACCGGCGGGCAAGGCCGTGCTCTATCAGGAAGGCGAATATGGCCGCGGCCTGATCGGCGAGGCTTCGACACCGGACAAGGCGATGAACGAGGAGGTCGAACTGGCCTTCGCCCGCGCCCACGACGTTACGATCGAAACGCAGGAACCCGCGAGTGCCAAGGCGCCCTATGTCCTGACGATCCGCAACGCCAATCCCTTTGCTGTCACCTTCGAGGCGGAATTTCACAACCTCGGCCACACTTACCGTGGTCTGCCCGGCCGGCTGATCGCGAAGCCCGGGAAACGCGTCTGGCGCACGACCATCCCGCCCAACGACACGGCACGGCTGTCGTATCGCGTGGACCGACCGCGCGATAACTGACTACAGTCCCCGCCATGTTCGCACTCGATCAGGTTGCCGTGGCCTATGGCGACGTGCCGGCCCTCGCCCCGACCTCGCTCGATATCGGCGCCGGCGAGACGCTGGTCCTGCTCGGCCCCTCAGGCTCGGGCAAGTCGACCCTGCTGCGCACGCTCGCGGGGCTGACGCCGTTCACCGGCAGCCTGCGCTTCGAGGGCCAGCCCGTCACCGACTGGCGCGCGGTGCGGCAGCGGCTCGGCTACGTCATCCAGGACGGCGGACTGTTCCCGCACCTGACCGCGCGCGGCAACGTCACCTTGATGGCGCAGGAACTCGACTGGCCGGCCGAGCGGATCGCGGCACGGGTTGGCGAGCTCGCCACGCTGGTCGCGCTCGATGCCGCGCAACTCGATCGCTATCCGGGCGAATTGTCGGGCGGCCAACGCCAGCGCGTGGCGATGATGCGCGCGCTGATGCTCGATCCCGCGGTGCTGCTGTTCGATGAACCGCTCTCGGCGCTCGATCCGATCACCCGCGTGCGGCTGGCCGAGGAGTTGCGCGCGATCTTCGCGCGGCTCGGCAAGACCGTGGTGATCGTCACGCATAGCCTCGGCGAAGCGCGGTTCTTCGGGGGAACCGCGGTGCTTATGCGCGAAGGGCGGATCGTCCAGCAGGGGCCGATCGCAGACCTGGCCGAACGCCCCGCCGATCGTTTCGTCACGGACTTCCTCGCGGCGGAGGACGCGCTGTGAGGTGGTTTCTGCTCTTGCTCGCCCTCATCGCCCTGCCCGCTCGGGCCGAGACCGTCGGCTCGAAGAAATTCACCGAAGGCGTGATCCTCGGCGAGATGGCGCGGCTCGCGCTCGAACGCGCGGGTGTGCCCGCCACGCATCGCCGCGAGCTCGGCGGCAGCCGCATCCTGTGGGATGCGCTCAAGGCCGGCGAGATCGACGTCTATCCCGACTATACCGGCACCCTGCGCTTCGAGATCCTCTCGGGGCAACACCTGACCGATGACAGGGCCCTGCCGCGCGCGCTCGCCGCGCAGGGGCTGGCGATGTCGAAGCCGATCGGCTTCTCGAACGGCTATGCCCTGGCCATGCGCGCCGACGTGGCAAAACGGCTCGGCATTGCGACGATCGGCGATCTCACCCGGCATCCGGAACTGGCGATCGGCCTGTCGAACGAATTCGTCGATCGCCAGGACGGCTGGCCGGCGCTGTCGCGCGCCTATGGCCTGAACGGGCTCAGGATCCGCGGGATCGATCACGACCTCGCCTATCGCGCGATTGCCGCCGACCAGATCGCCGTGACCGACGTCTACACCACCGATGCCGAGATCGCGACCTACAAGCTGGTCGTGCTGCGCGACGATCGCGCGTTCTTCCCACGCTACGACGCCGTCTTCGTCTATCGCGCCGGCCTGCCGGTTGCAGCGGTCGCAGCGTTGAACGCCCTCGCTGGCACGATCGACGAAACCAAGATGCGCGAGCTCAATCGCAAGGTCACGGTCGACAGGCTGAGCGAGACACAGGCCGCCCGGCTCGCGCTCGGCGAAACCGCACAAGCCTCGGGCGAGGACGGAATCTGGCGCCGCCTGCTCGACCGCACGCTCGAACACCTCTGGCTCGTCGCGGTCTCGCTCGCCGCCGCGCTGATAGTCGCGCTCCCGCTCGGCGTGGCCGCCGCGCGCAGCCCGCGGCTCGGTGCGCTGGTGCTGTCGGTCACGGGCCTGCTCCAGACGATCCCCAGCCTCGCGCTGTTCGTCATCCTGATCCCGCTGCTCGGTATCGGCGCGGCGCCGACGATCATGGCGCTGTTTCTCTATTCGCTGCTGCCGATCGTGCGGAACACCCATGCCGGGCTGACCGGCATCGCCCCCGCCCTGCTCGACAGCGCCGACGCGCTCGGGCTGTCCCGCAAGGCACGGCTGCGGCGGATCGAGCTGCCGCTGGCCCTGCCCACGATCATGGCCGGCCTGCGCACCGCCGCGGTGGTCGCCGTGGGCCTGGCCACGCTCGGCGCGATCATCGGCGCGGGCGGCTATGGCCAGCCGATCCTCACCGGCATTCGCCTCAACGACACCGGCCTGATCCTCGAAGGCGCGATTCCCGCGGCGGTCCTGGCGCTGGTGATCGAAGGGCTGTTCCACCTGCTGCAAGGCGCGGTCACGCCGCGGGGCTTGCGCTTCCAATCCTGACGTCGCGCGCATAAAGCGCGCGCGAGACATCATCGGAGGGTACCAAATGGCGAAGTTCAGTGCGGAACAGGCGACGGCGGTCGCGGCGATCCACCAGGTCATCAACGAATGGGGTGACGAGCTCGACCGGAACAGCGGCCGCCAGATGACCCAGGCCAAGGTCCTGACCGACGACGTCGCCTACTTCGTCGGCGGCGAATGGCGCGCTGGTATTGCCGCAACGCAAGCCTTCTACGACGAGCGCTGGGACCGCCTGACCGCGGCCGGCGGCGCGCCGGTCATGCGTCACCTCCACGTCAACTACCGCGTGAAGTTCGCCGCCGAGGATCACGCCACGGTGACCTTCCAGCTGCTGTTCTTCGCCAAGGTCGGCGAGCCGCCCTTCGTCGGCTTCTGCGATCCGCTGGCCGTCGCCGACGTCCGCATGGAATGCCGCCGCGATGCCGACGGCGACTGGAAGATCAGCCACTTCGACAGCAACCAGGTGTTCCAGCGCGGCTAACCAGCAGGAAAAGTGGGCGCCTAGTTGCCCAGGATCCCCTTGAGCACGCCGCCGGCTGTGCCGAGGGGATTGGCGCGCAGACGGGCTTCCTCGCCGCCGATGTAGCGGAAGATGCCGTTCAAGGCCTGCTCGGTCACCGTACGGCCCAACCCGTCGCGCGAGAGGCCCGCGGCGCGGATCAGGCTCGACTGCTTGGCGACGGCGTCGAGCTGGCGATAGGCACCGACTTGCGCCAGCCCCGCATCGACCAGCGGGCGCAGCTTGCCGTGGAGTTCGTCGCCGGCGCTGCGGCGCAGATACTGGCTGGCGCCGTCGTTCTGCCGGGCGATGTCGGGCACGTCGGCCAGGGTCAGCCGGCTGATCGAGTTGCGGAACACCGGCTTGGCCTCGCGCGCGGCGATGCCCGCGGCGTCGTTGAGCTTGCGGATGAGGTTGTCGGTCAGCCCCAGCCGCTGGCCGGCATCGAGCGCGCGACCGAGCACATTGCCGAGCCCGCCGGCCTGCCCGCCGAGCATCGGCAGGCCGATGCGCACCGCCGGATCGTTGTAGAAGGCACCGGGCTGCGCCAGCCGGTCGAGCGAACTGTCGGTCGCGCGTCCCAGAATGTCGGAGAACGCGCCGCCCAGCCCCGTGGCCGCGCCGGCCTGCTCGGCGAAGAGCGCGAGACAAGCCGATGCGCCGATCCCGGCGATGAGTTCGCGACGATCCCAATCCCGTCTGGCCATATTCCATCCCCCCAAAGACGATTTGTCCGGTCGCGACGTAACGCCTTTTCGCGCCGGGCGGCAATGGCTGGCCTCTGCGAATCAACCTGCTACACCTTGCGCCATGCATCGCTCTTTCGGCTCGGCTCTCGCCACTTCGTTCCTTACTCTCGCCCTGACCGCCTGCGCCGCGCAGCCACCGGTCGCCAGCGCGCCAGCGGCCCCGGCCGCGCCCGTGGCACGCGATGAACCCGCGCCGCTGAGCGCGCTCGTCGCGGCGGTGGACATTCCCTACGAGAGCTTCACCCTGGCCAACGGCCTGACCGTGCTCGTCCACACCGACCGCAAGGCGCCGATCGTCGGGGTGACGACCTACTATCGCATCGGCTCGAAGCACGAGCCGCGCGGCAAGACCGGATTCGCCCACCTCTACGAACACATCTTCTTTGGCGGTTCAGAGAACGTGCCCAGCTTCGACAAGCCGCTCGAGGCCGCGGGATCGACCCCGTCCAACGGCTCGACCTGGTACGACCGCACGAACTACGTCGAGACCGTGCCCAAGGGCGCGCTCGACATGGCGCTGTTCATGGAAAGCGATCGCATGGGCCACCTGCTCGGCGCGGTCAGCCAGGACAAGCTCGATAAGCAGCGCGGCGTCGTCCAGAACGAGAAGCGCCAGAACGACAACCAGCCCTATGGCCTGGCCGACTATGCCGTGGGCGACGGCCTGTTCCCCGTCGGCCATCCCTATCGCCACGCGACGATCGGCTCGATGGCCGATCTCGATGCCGCCAGCCTCGACGACGTGCGCCAATGGTTCAAGGACCACTACGGCCCGAACAACGCCGTGCTCGCGCTGGCCGGCGACATCGACGTCGCCACGGCGCGGCCGCTGGTCGAGAAGTGGTTTGGCGACATCGCCCGCGGCCCCGCGGTGAAGCCCGTCGCGGCCGAGCCGGTGACGCTGCCTGCGCCCGCCAAGCGCGAGATGACCGATCAGGTGCCCGTGCTGCGCCTCAGCCGCAACTGGAGCGGCCCGGGCATGAACGAGCCCGATGCGCTCGCGCTGCAGGTCGGCCTCCACATCCTCGGCGGGCTGTCGAGTTCGCGGCTCGACACCGTGCTCGTCCGCAACGAACAGCTCGCGGTCGCGGTCACCGCCGGCGCCCAGCCGTTCGAGCAGGTCTCCTTCCTCGCCGCGCAGATGGACGTGAAGCCCGGGGTCGATCGCGCCAGGGCAGAAGCCCGCTTCGACCAGATCATCGCGCAATATGTCGCCGAAGGGCCCAGCGCGGACGAACTGCGCCGCGCCGCAACCTCGATCCTCTCGAGCCAGATCGGCGCGCTCGAGGAGGTCGGCGGCTTCTCGGGCAAGGGCGCGACCCTGGCCGAGGGCCAGCTCTATTCGAACGATCCGGCGCAATACAAGAAGGACCTCGAGCGGGTCGCGGCGCTGACCCCGGCCGAAGTCAAGACGGCGCTCCAGCGCTGGCTCGGCCGCCCGGTCTTCGCGCTGGCCGTCGTCCCCGGCGATCGCACCGAAAAGGGCGAGGCCATGGGCGGCTGGGGCGACGAGACGCCCGGCGCGGTGAAGCCCAAGGCGACCAAGCCCGGCACGGCGATCAAGCCCGGACCGAAGCGGGCGACGCCGCCGGTCGCGCCGGTGGCCGATCTCGCGGTCCCGACGATCGAGCGCACCACGCTGTCCAACGGCATCCCCGTCGCGCTCGCGCGCCGTACGGCGATACCCAAGGTCATCGTCTCGCTGGGCTTCGACGCGGGCTACTCGGCCGACGCGCTCGACACGCCCGGCACGCAGTCGCTGATGCTCAAGATGCTCGACGAAGGCACGACGACGCGCAGCGCCACCCAGATCGCCGAGGAACAGGAGCGTCTCGGCGCCCAGATCGGCAGCGGCGGCAGCCAGGATACCAGCTCGATCACGCTGACCGCGCTGACCGCCAACCTCGCGCCTTCGCTCGAACTGATGGCCGACGTTGCGCGCAAACCGGCCTTCGCCGAGGGCGAAGTCGCGCGCGTACGCGATCAGCAGCAGGCCGCGCTGTCGCAGGCGCTGGCCAATCCGCGCGCGCTGGCGGGCCGCGAGCTCGGCAAGCTGCTCTACGGCAGTCACCCCTATGGCCAGCCGATCGACGGCCTCGGCGACGCCAGGTCGCTCGCCGCGCTCACCCCGGCCGCCTTGCGCGCCGCGCACGACAAGTGGCTGCGCCCCGATCTCGCGCGGATCACCGTCGTCGGCGACGTGACGATGGACCAGCTCAAGCCGCTGCTCGAAAAGGCCTTCGGCTCCTGGCAGGCGCCCGCCACGCCCAAGCCGGTCAAGGACCTCGCCGCGGCGATCCCGACGCCGCGGCCGCGCATCGTCCTGGTGGACCGGCCCAATTCGCCGCAGTCGGTGATCGTCGCCGGCCGCGTCCTGCCGCTGACCGGCCGCACCCCCGACATGGAAGCGCTCGACCTCGCCAACGAAGTGATCGGCGGCGGTTTCCTCTCGCGGCTCAACATGGACCTGCGCGAGGACAAGGGCTGGTCCTACGGCGTCTCCTCGGGCGTGCGCAGCCCCGCCGGTCCGCGCGCGCTGACCGTCGGCGCGCCGGTCCAGGCCGACAAGACCGGCGCCGCGATCCAGGCGATCATCGCCGACATGAAGGCCTTCCCGGCGAAGAAGCCGGTCGACGCCGAAGAGCTCAACCGCGTCACCGACGGCAACATCCGCGCCCTGCCCAACCGCTTCGAAAGCAACGGCGACGTGCTCGGCGCGATCCAGCTGAACCAGCTGCTCGGCCGGCCCGACGATTACTATGCGACGCTCGCCAGCCGCTATCGCGCGATCGACGGCAAGGCGATCGACGCCACGGCGAAGACCTATCTCCAGCCCGACGGCCTGACCTTCGTCGTCGTCGGCGATCGCAAGCAGGTCGAGCCACAGCTCAGGCGCCTCGGTTTGCCGCTCGAAATCGCGCCCGCGGTGGACGGTGGAGCAGCGGCGGGGGGCGATTGACTTCGCCGCCGCGCCGTTCACAACTGCAATCAAACACTAGGAGGAATGCCATGTCCGTTGCCGGAACCTACGACGTCGTCATCAAGACCCCGATGGGCGATCAGAAAGGCAAGCTCACCGTCAACCCGAACGGTGAGGCCTTCACCGGTAGCGTGACCAGCGACATGATGGGTTCGATGGAGATCGCCGAAGGCCAGGTCGCCGGCAACACGATCACTTGGAAGATGGACATGAAGGTGCCGATGCCGATGACGCTCGAAGGCGAGGCCACGGTCGACGGCGACGCGATCAGCGGCGCGGTCAAGGCCGGCGCTTTCGGCTCGATGGCGCTGTCGGGCAACCGCGCGGCGTAAAGCCGGCCGCTACACGACCGAAACATTCGCGACAAACCCCCGATACGATCCCCGGCTAAGGCCATGCCGGGGGTCGATCGGGAGTTTGCGAGATGCACAAGAATTTTGACGACCAGCACGATCACGGCCTCGGCCACGATCTCCAGGCGCTCAAGCGGCTGTTTCCCCGCCGGCGCGCGCTCGGATTGATCGGCGCGGCCGGTACGACCGCCCTCGTCGCAGCCTGCGGTGGCGAAGGCAGTTCCTCGTCGAGCACGACCACCGCGACCGCCACGCCGACCCCCACGCCCAGCGCGACCGCCACGGCGACGCCCACCCCCACGCCGACTGCGACGAGCAGCGCCGCCTGCAACACCGCCGCCAGCGAGACCAACGGCCCCTACCCGGCCGACGGCACCAACAGCTCGAACGGCGTGACCTCGAACGCGCTCGTCGCCAGCGGCGTCCTGCGCAGCGACATCCGCTCGAGCTTCATCGGCAGCTCGACCGTCGCCGCGGGCGTGCCGCTGACGCTCACCCTGACCCTCGCCAACGTCAACAGCGCCTGCGCCGCGCTCGCCGGCTATGCCGTCTACATGTGGCACTGCGACCGCGACGGGAAATACTCGCTCTACGACCTGCCGACCGAGAGCTATCTGCGCGGCGTCCAGGTGACCGACAGCAAGGGCCAGGTGACCTTCACCACGATCTTCCCCGGCTGCTATGCGGGCCGCTATCCGCACATCCATTTCGAGGTCTTCTCGAGCCAGGCCAATGCGACCTCGGGCCGCTATGCCGTGCTGATCTCGCAGCTCGCCTTGCCCGCCGAAGCCTGCGCGGCGGTCTATGCGACGAGCGGCTACGGCACGAGCCAGGGCAACTACGCCTCGACCACGATCGCGCGCGACAACGTGTTCGGCGACAACACCTCCGCGCAGATGGCGGTGATGACGCCGACGCTGACCGGCAGCGCGGCCGCCGGCTACACCGGCAGCACGACGATCGGGATCGCGACCTGACTTGCCATGGCGAGGGCGATTGGCGATGCAGGCGGGGTGGCCGGTGAATCCATCCTGCTGGTCGACGACGACGCGCCGCTGCGCGCGCTGATCGGCGACTTCCTGCGCAGCCACGGCTTCGCCGTGCGCGAGGCGGAGGACGGCAAGGCCATGCGCGCCGCCCTCGCCCAGGCGCCGAGCGACCTCGTCATCCTCGACGTGATGATGCCCGGCGAGGACGGCCTCTCCTGCCTGCGCGCGCTCCAGGGCGACCGCGCGCCGTCGGTCATCATGCTCTCCGCGCTCGCCGGCGACATCGATCGCATCGTCGGCCTCGAAAGCGGCGCCGACGACTATGTCGCCAAGCCCTGCAACCCGCGCGAACTGCTCGCGCGCGTGCGCTCGGTGCTGCGACGGCGCCTGCCCCCGCCGGGGCCGGAAGCCCAGGCCTCGATCCTCGCCTTCGCCGGCTGGCGGCTCGACGAGAGCGGTTGGATCCTGCGCGATCCCCTGGGCCAGCCCCTGACTCTCAGCGCCAGCGAGATCCGTTTGCTCGCCGCGCTCGTCCGCGCGCGCGGCGCCGTGCTCAACCGCGACCAGCTGATGGACGCGGTCCACGGCATCGATGGCCTGGCCTACGACCGCGCGATCGACATCCACATCAGCCGCCTGCGCCGCAAGCTGCAGGAGCGCGGCGGCGGCGGTGAGAACGGGGGCGACCTGATCCGCACCGTACGCGGCGCCGGCTATGCCCTGACCTGCCCGGTCGAGCGGCTCTGAGCCGTGCTCCAGCGCCTGCCCATCGCCCGCCAGATCATCGCCCTGGTCAGCGCCGCCGTCCTCGCGACCGCCGGCGCGATGATCGCGATCACCTTCATCGGCCCGCCCCCGCGGCCTGCACCGACGCCGCTGGCCGATATCGCCCAGGCACTTCAGGGCGCCGGCGTCGACCGGCTCGGCACGCGACCGCTGCTCCAGGACGCCGCCGCCGAGCCGCCCGAACCGCGCGCTGGCGAAATGCGCGATCGCGGCATCGAAGCCTGGCTCGCCGAGGAACTGGCGGCCCAGCCCGACGACGTCCTCGCCTTCACCACGGCGCCGCAGATGCCGGGACTGCGCGACCGCCCCGTCGATTCGCTCCGCGGCGAAGGCAGCTTCGGTTGGCGCCACGCCGGGCACTGGCGCGTCGTCCGCATCGATCCTGCCCCCACCGCGCTCAACTGGTGGGCGACCGTCGTGGCGGTGACCGTGCTCGTCCTCGGCGCGATCATCGGCCTCGCCTGGCGCTCGGCGCGCACGATCACGCGCCCGCTCGAGCGCCTGGCCGATCATGTGCGCGGCGAAAGCCCCGACCTCCACGCCGGCGACGACGGCGACGCACCGCCCGAGGTTGCCGTCGTCGCCGGCGCGCTCGCGGCCTTCCAGCGCAGCCAGATCGACCAGGTCGCGCAGCGCACGCGGATGCTCTCGGCGATCGCCCACGATCTCGGCACGCCGCTGACGCGCCTCGCCTTCCGGCTCGAGGCCCTGCCCGAAGCCCAGCGCGACGCCGCCCAGGCCGACATCGCCGCGATGCGCCGGCTGATCGAGGATTCGCTCGCGCTCGATCGCAGCGGCAGCCAGCCGAGCGAACGCTTCGATCTCGCCGAACTCGTCGCCGGAATGATCGAGGAAAGCGTGGTCCAGGACCTGCCGGTCACGGCTGACGTCATGACCTCAGCGCCGGTGATCGCCTCGCAGAACGCGCTGCGCCGGCTGATCCAGAACCTTGTCGACAATGCCCTGCGCTATGGCGGCGTGGCGGAGCTCAGCCTCATGATCGAGGGCAACGGCGTGGTGCTCGTGGTGCAGGATCGCGGCCCCGGTTTCACCACGGAAATGCTCACCCATGGCTGCCAGCCCTTCGTGCGCGGCGAAGCTTCGCGCAACCGCGAGACCGGCGGCAGCGGGCTGGGCCTGGCGATCGCAAGCGCCATCGCCAGGCAGTATCGCGGGACGCTGATCCTGGCGAACCGCGAAAGCGGCGGCGAGGTGCGGCTGAGCCTGCCCCTCGCCGACTGATATCAGCCCAGCGCCTTCTTCAGCAGCTCGTTGACCACGCCGGGGTTGGCCTTGCCCTGCATGGCCTTCATCGTCTGGCCGACGAAGAAGCCGAACAGGGCTTCCTTGCCGCCCTTGTACTGCTCGACCTTGTCGGCGTTGTCGGCGAGGATCTTGGCGATCGCCGTGTCGATCGCGCCGGTGTCCGAGGTCTGCTGGTTGGCCTCGATCTCCTTGGCGAGATCGATGTCGCCGGTGAGGTAGAGCGCGAAGATCTCCTTGGCCTTGCTGCCCGAGATCGCCCCGCTCTCGGCCGCCACGACGAGCGCCGTGTTGGCTTCGAGCGAGTTCTTGGGATCGCTCGCCAGAACGTTGTTCGCGCTGAGAACACCGGCGCGCTCCGAGAGCAGCCAGTTGGCCACGCGCTTGGCGACGTCGGCTTCGCTCTTGCCGCTGGCAGAGGCCACCGACGCGAGCAGTTCCTCGAAGGCCATGGCCGTCTCGACTTCGGCGGTCAGCGCGTTCGCATTGTAGGCCGAGAGCCCGAGCGGCCCTTCGTAGCGCGCGCGCTTGGCATCGGGCAGTTCGGGCAGGCTCGCGCGGCATTCCTCGAGAAACGCGTCTTCGAGCACGAGCGGCAGCAGATCGGGATCGGGGAAGTAGCGATAGTCGTGCGCGTCTTCCTTCGAGCGCATCGACCGCGTCTCGTTCTTGTCGGGATCGTAGAGCCGGGTTTCCTGGACGACCTTGCCGCCATCCTCGATCAGATCGACCTGGCGGCGCGCCTCCTGCTCGACCACGGCCATGACGAAGCGCACCGAATTGACGTTCTTCGTCTCGGTTCGCGTGCCGAACTCGTCGCCGGGCTTGCGCACGCTGACGTTGACGTCGGCGCGCATCGAGCCTTCTTCCATATTGCCGTCGCACGAGCCGACATAGCGCAGGATCGTCCTGAGCTTGCGCAGATAAGCCCCTGCTTCGGCAGGCGAACGCATGTCGGGCTTCGACACGATCTCCATCAGCGCCACGCCCGAGCGGTTGAGGTCGACATAGGACATCGTCGGGTGCTGATCGTGCATCAGCTTGCCCGCGTCCTGCTCGACGTGGATGCGCTCGATGCCGATCGTCTTGACCGCCTCGGGGTTCTTCTCGTCGAGGCTGACCTCGATTTCGCCCTCGCCCACCAGCGGGTGGTAGAGCTGGCTGATCTGGTAGCCCTGCGGCAGATCGGCGTAGAAGTAGTTCTTGCGATCGAAGCGCGACCACTTGTTGATCGGCGCGTTGATCGCCAGGCCGGTGCGCACCGCCTGGCGGATGCACTCCTTGTTGAGCACGGGCAGCATGCCGGGCATCGCTGCGTCGACCAGCGACACCTGCGAATTGGGCTCGGCCCCGAAGGCCGTCGCCGACCCCGAGAACAGCTTGGACTTCGAGACGACCTGCGCATGGACCTCGAGGCCGATCACGACCTCCCAGTCACCCGTTGCGCCCTGAATGCGATATTCGCTCATCTTACCACCACTTCTCAGGCTTCGCGGTGAAACCGGCTCGGCTCTCGATCGCGAGGCCCGCGTTGAGGACGCCCTGTTCGTCGAACGGCTTGCCGATGATCTGCAGACCCAGCGGCAGGCCTTCCGAGTTCAGTCCGGCCGGAACCGACATCGCCGGCAGGCCGGCGAGGCTGGCGGGAACCGAGAAGACGTCGTTGAGATACATCTCGAGCGGATCGGCGCTCTTCTCGCCTAGCGCGAAGCTTGCGCTCGGCGTGGTCGGCGCCAGGATCACGTCGCAATGCGCCCAGGCTTCCTTGAAATCGCGAGAGATCAGTGCCCTAACCTTCTGAGCCTGGGTGTAATAGGCGTCGTAGAAGCCGGCCGAGAGCACGTAGGTGCCGATCAGGATGCGGCGCTTGACCTCGGGACCGAAGCCCGCGGCGCGCGTGGCGGCATACATGTCCTGGAGCCCCGCCCCGTCGGGCAGGTCGCGCAGGCCGTAGCGCACGCCGTCGTAGCGCGCGAGGTTCGACGAGGCTTCGGCGGGCGCGATGATGTAGTAGGTCGGCAGCGCATACTTGGTATGCGGCAGGCTGATCTCGACGATCTCGGCGCCGGCGTCCTTGAGCCAGGCGATGCCCTGGTCCCACGACTTGGCGACTTCCTCGTCCATGCCGTCGAGCCGGTATTCGCGCGGAATGCCGACCTTCTTGCCCTTGAGATCGCCCGAAAGCCCGGCTTCCCATGCGGGAACGGGCATGTCGAGGCTCGTCGAATCCTTGGGGTCGAAGCCGGCCATGGCCTCGAGCATGATCGCGCAGTCGCGCACGTCGCGCGCCATCGGCCCCGCCTGGTCGAGCGAGGAGGCGAAAGCGACCACGCCCCAGCGCGAGCAGCGGCCGTAGGTCGGCTTGATGCCCGAGATGCCGGTGAAGGCGGCGGGCTGGCGGATCGAGCCGCCGGTGTCGGTGCCCGTGGCGGCCGGCGCCAGGCGCGCGGCCACGGCGGCCGAGGAGCCGCCCGAGCTACCGCCCGGCGCGAGCGCGGCGTTGCCGCCGTCGTTGCGCCGCCAGGGCGAGATCACGTTGCCGAAGTAAGAAGTCTCGTTCGACGAGCCCATGGCGAACTGGTCGAGGTTGAGCTTGCCGAGCATGCCCGCGCCCGCGTCCCAGAGCTTCTGGCTGACGGTCGATTCGTATTCGGGCTTGAAGCCTTCGAGGATGTGGCTCGCCGCGGTGGTCTGGATGCCGCGCGTGGCGAAGAGGTCCTTCATGCCGATCGGCACGCCGGCCATCTTGCCCAGCGGCTTGCCCGCGGCGCGCGCCGCGTCGACCGCCTGCGCGGCTTCGATCGCCTTTTCGGGCGTGGGCACGATGAAGGCGTTGAGCGCCTGCTGCGCCGCGGCGACGTTGGCGTTGAACGCCTCGGCCACTTCCACGGCCGAGAATTCACCCTTGGCCACGCCCTCACGGATCGCGGCGACGCCGAGTTCGGTTACGTCCGTCATGTTTATTCGATCACCTTGGGCACGCCGAAGAAGCCGTGTTCGGCCGCGGGGGCATTGGCCAGAACGTCGTCGCGCTTGCCGCCGCCGGTCAGCGGATCGGCGTCGATCACGTCGTCACGCAGGCGCAGCGTGTTCGGTATCACGGCGGTCATCGGCTCGATGCCGGTGCAATCGACCTCGCCGAGCTGTTCGACCCAGGCGAGGATGCCGTTGAGTTCGGGGACCATTGCGGCGATCTCCGCCTCGCTCACCTTGAGGCGGGCGAGAGCGGCGATCTTGGCCACGGTTGCGGTATCGACCGACATGGCTGTGCTTTCTTCAGAAGAACGGAATTACTGCGCGGGACCACCCGGGACGATGCCTTCGGGCAGCCCCTGCGGCGGCATGCCGGGAACGCCCGGAGCGCCATGCGGGGCGCCGCCGCCCTGCATCTGTTGCATCTGCTGCATCATCTGCATCTGGCGCTGGTATTCCTGGCCGCTGATGAAATCGATCAGTTCGATCTCGAAGGTCAGGTCGGTGTTCGCGGGGATCGGGCCCTGGGCCTTGTCGCCGTAGCCGAGCGAGGACGGGATCTCGACCTTGTACTTGCCGCCCTTCTGCATCTGCTCGAGCGCCTTGGTGAAGCCCGGGATCACGCCCTGCAGCGGGAACACCGCGTTCTTGCCTTCGTCGAAGACCTTACCGTCGGGCAAGGTGCCCTTGTAGTTGATCAGCGCGACGTCGCTGGCGACCGGCGAGGCGCCCTGGCCCGCGGTGATCGTGGCGACATGGACCTGCGGCGGCATGGCGGCCCAGGCGATGCCGCCCGCGGCGAGCGCGACGGCGGCGATGCCCACCCAGAGCTTGCCGAGCGAGCCCTTGGCGATCGGCTGGAGAGGTACGCGGGTGATCTCGGTCATCGGGTCGATTCCTGTAGAGTGGCCTGCAAAGCGTCCTGCGGAACAGGCAGCAAAAAGGGCGCGGAACTGATTCCGCGCCCTCATGGCTCATCGCAAGGCGTGGTTCAAGCTTGCTGGCAAAGCCCCTGCGGGCTTTGCACCAGCATCCTACTTGACGCCATCGCGCTCCAGCCGCTTGCGCTCGAGCTTGCGAGCGCGACGGACGGCGGCAGCCTTTTCACGGGCGCGCTTTTCCGAGGGCTTTTCGTAGTGACGGCGCAGCTTCATCTCGCGATACACGCCCTCGCGCTGCAGCTTCTTCTTGAGCGCGCGCAGAGCCTGGTCGACATTGTTGTCGCGGACGAGAATTTGCATAAACCGACACACCTCACAAAACGAAGGCTAGAGCCCCACCGATGCAAACGCGCGGGGATTTGCCCAAAAGTGAACAATAGCAGGATAAGCCGAATCCATCTGGATCGGCTCGAACAGGCGGCCCGCTAGCAAAGAGCGGCAGGCAAGGCAACCCTTTGCGCCATTTCCTTTGCGCGATTGACGATCATCCGTTGCCCGGTTCCGCCAGCACGCCCGCCAGCCAGCCCGTCGCCTGAGCGACGAAATCGCGCGAAGTCGGCGCCTCGCCCGCCCAGACGACGAAGCCGTGCGCACCGCCGGGGACCTCGACGAACGTCACGTCGACGCCCGCAGCCGCAAGCCTATCGGCATAGGCACAGTCTTCCTCGGCGAAGAGGTCGATCGATCCCACGCCGATCCAGGCCGGCGGGAGGCCCGCCAGATCGGCACGCCGCGCGGCGACGGCATGGGCCGGCGGCGCGTTCGCCGATCCGCCGAGATAGCAGCGCCAGGCATTGCGGTTGGCCGCATTGTGCCAGACCGGATGATGGATCGCATCGAGTTCGCGTCGCGCGGCGGTGCGATCGTCGAGCATCGGATAGAACAGCCATTGCGCCAGCGGGCGCTCGCCCTCGTCGCAGAGCCGTTGCACCAGCGTTGCAGCCAGGCCGCCGCCGGCGCTCTCGCCGCCGACCGCCACGCGCGCCGGATCGATGCCGAGTTCGCCGGCCATGCCCTTGAGTGCGTGCCAGGCCGCGTGACAATCGTCGAGCCCGGCCGGGAATGGATGCTCGGGGGCGAGGCGGTAGGTCGCGGAGACCACGATCATGCCCAGCGCCGCCGCGGTCTCGGCGCAGAGCGCATCGTTCTGCGACGGCGTGCCGATGAGGAAGCCGCCGCCGTGGATCCACAGCAGCGCGGCCTTCGTGCGCGTCTCCGTCGGGCGGTAGATGCGCAGCGGTACGCCGTTGCGCTCGACCGTCTCGATCGCGACCCCGCGCACGGTTTTCGCAACCATGCGCGCCGCGCCCCAGCGCGCGAAGCGGCGGACGAGCGAGAACTGAAAAGGCAGATGCGGCATCTTGCGGACCGCGCCGCGCAGATCCTCCGCGACGTCATCCAGCGTCATCCGCTCGTAAGCCATGCAAACCCCTCCCCTGTGCCGCGCTCCGAATAGGCTGACGCCGCCCTTTGCTCAATGCTGGCGCGACGGCGATGGCGCAGCTATGGGGCAGCGATGAGTCCACCCTCTTTTCTCACCGCATCCTGCTATGTCGCCGCCGGCGGCGCCCTGGGATCGTGGCTGCGCTTCCTCGTGGCGCGCGCCTTTTCCCCGATGGCCGGCGCCTTTCCCTGGGCGACGCTGACGGTCAACGTCGTCGGCAGCTTCGCCATGGGCCTGCTCGCGGGCTGGCTCGCGCGCATGGGCTCTCACGGCGAAGGCTGGCGTCTGCTGATCGGCGTCGGCGTGCTCGGTGGTTTCACCACCTTCTCCGCCTTCAGCCTCGACTTCGCGGTGTTGGTCGAGCGCGGCGCGCTGGGCATGGCCATGACCTATGTCGCCGCCTCGCTGATCGCGGGCTTCGGCGGGCTGTTCGCCGGCCTCTTCCTGATACGAGCCGTGGCATGAGCAAGGACAATCCCGGCAACAGCGACCAGGTTCGCCAGTTCACCGTCCAGGGCGACGACGACGGCGTCCGGCTCGACCGCTGGTTCAAGCGCCACCTGCCGCAGGTCGGCTTCGCCACGGTCAGCCGCTGGGCGCGCACGGGCCAGATTCGCGTCGACGGCAAGCGCGCGGGTGTCGACGACCGGCTTGTCGCCGGGCAGAAGCTCCGCGTGCCGCCGGGCGGCGATGCCCCCGAAAAGACCGGCGCCAAGGTCCGCCGCGAGCTGACCGAGGAGCAGATCGAGAAGGCCGAGGCCATGGTCCTGACGCAGGACCGCGCCGCGATCGTTCTCAACAAGCCGCCGGGGCTCGCCACCCAAGGCGGTTCCGGCACCAAGGAGCACGTCGACGGCCTGCTCGACGCTTTCGCCCCCGACGGCCCCAGGCCCCGCCTGGTCCACCGGCTCGACAAGGACACTTCGGGCGTGCTCCTGATCGCGCGCACTCCGGGCAGCGCCGCCTATTTCTCGAAGCGCTTCTCGACGCGCACCGCGCGCAAGATCTACTGGGCGCTGATCGTCGGCGTGCCGTCGATCGAGGACGGCATGATCGAGCTGCCGCTGGCCAAGCAGCCGGGCACGGGCGGCGAGAAGATGATGGTCGACGAGAGCGAGCACGGCCAGCCCGCGCGCACGCGCTATCGCGTGATCGACCGCGCCGGCAACCGCGCCGCCTGGGTCGAGCTGCAGCCCTTCACCGGCCGCACCCACCAGCTGCGCGTGCACATGGCGGCGATCGGCCACCCGATCGTCGGCGACGGCAAGTACGGCGGCCCCGACGCGTTCCTTTCGGGCACGATCAGCCGCAAGATGCACCTCCACGCGCGTCGGCTGATCATCGATCACCCCGATGGCTCGCCGCTCGACGTCACGGCTCCGCTGCCCGAACACTTCGCCATGGGCATGGAGCAGCTCGGCTTCGACGAGGACGATGGCGACCTGCCGCTCGAGGCCCCCACCACCAGGGCGCCGCGCGAGGCCGACAAGGCCGCAGCCAAGGCCCATGCCAAGCAGTACCGCAAGGAACGCCGCGGCGAACGCCAGACCCGAAAGGGTGGCGAGCGCGGACCCGCAGGCAAGGGACCGTCGAAGGGCCCGGGCAAGCCCAAGGCGCCGGGCAAGCCCGGTGCGAGGCCCAAGCCTGGCGGCGCGGCCAAGCCCGCGCGGACCGGCAGCAGGCCCGCTGGCACCAAGTCCCCTGGCACCAAGACCCCTGGCAGCAAGACCATCGGCAAGCCCCGCAGCGGGGGCCCCGGAAAGCCGCGCTGATGCATCCTAACGCCGCCTTCCGGACCGACGATCGCGCGCTGATGGAAGCGCTGATCGACGAGATCGGCTTCGGCATGGTCTTCGCGACCACGCCCGACGGCCCGCGCGTCGCGCATACGCCGCTAGTCTGGACCGAGGACGGCGCGGTGCAGTTCCATCTCGCGCGCGGCAATGCCCTGACCAAGCATCTCGACGGCATGACCGCGCTCGCGGTGATCAACGGGCCCGAGGGCTATGTCTCGCCGCGCTGGTACGCCGATTCCGAACAGGTACCGACCTGGAACTACGTCGCGCTCGAACTCGAAGGCCGCGTGCGGCGCATGGATCCCGAGGGTCTGCTCGCCCTGCTCGAGACGCTGAGCGCGCGCGAGGAAGCGCGCGTGACCGAAGGCCAGCCCTGGACGCTGGCCAAGGTCCCCGAAAGCAAGCTCCGCGCGCTTCTGTCGGGCATCGTCGGCTTCGAGTTGGAAGTCCAGGCCTGGCGCCCCACCTTCAAGCTGTCGCAGAACAAGCCTAGCGACGAGCGCGAACGCGTCGAAGCGGGGCTCGAAGCCCAGGGTTCGCGCGCGGTCGCCCAACTGATGAGGACGCTTGCGCCATGACCAAGCTCGCCGTGTTCGATTGTGACGGCACGCTGATCGACGGCCAGGCCTCGATCTGCCGCGCGATGGACGAAGCCTTCGCCGAAACCGGCCTTCCCGCGCCCGATGCGCATCAGGTCCGCCGCATGGTCGGGCTCAGCCTGCCGCAGGCGATGCGCCGACTCGTCCCCGCCATCGACGAAGACCTCCAGCGCAACCTGGTCGACGCCTACAAGCGCGCCTTCCGCGCCCAACGCGAGGCGGGCGAGCTCTCGCAACAATTGTTCGAAGGCATCGCCGAAGTGCTCGACGCGCTCCACGGCGCCGGCTGGCAACTCGCGGTCGCCACCGGCATGTCGCGCCGCGGGCTCGACCATTGCCTGGCCTCGCACGGCCTGACGAAGCACTTCGTCTCGCTGCAGACCGCCGACGACCATCCCTCCAAGCCCGATCCGGCCATGCTCGAGGCGGCGCTGTTCGAAGCCGCTGCCGAGCCGAGCGAAGCGGTGATGATCGGCGATACGGCCTACGATATGCAGATGGCCCGCGACGCCGGCGTCCGCGCGATCGGTGTCGACTGGGGCTATCACTCGCCCGAAGAACTGCGCGCGGCCGGCGCCGAGTTCGTCGCGACGAGCCGGCAGGAACTCAAGGCCTACCTGCTGAGATGAGCGAAGACCCCGCCCGCAACCGCTTCTTCGCGATTCAGGCGATGCGCTGGATCGGCACCCTCGTCGCGCTGTTCGGGCTGCTCGTGATCTACCGCCGGATCGATCTGCCGGTCGAGGCCGGCTATGTGATTTTCGTCGTCGGCCTGCTCGATGCGCTGGTCGCACCCTCGCTCCTTGCCCGTCGCTGGAAAAGTCCTC
>SECS01000195.1 GCA_004211435.1 Novosphingobium sp.
CAGATCGTCATTGCGAGCACGACGGGACGCGCCTCGAAGGTCTGATCGCGCGGCCGGCCGGCAAGGGTCCGTTCCCGACGGTGATGGTCATGCACAGCGCCAACGGCTTGCGTCATCAGGTCAAGGGCACCATCGAGAAACTCGCGGCGCTCGGCTATCTGGCGATCGCCACCGACATGTACGGCCCCGACGTACAGAACGGCGCGCCCGAGGCCGCGCACGGCGCCTACATGTACTTCCTCGACGACGGCATGAAGAACGTCCGCGAACGCTCGCTCGCCTGGTTGGAGGCCGTTCGCGCCCATCCCGAGGTCGATCCGGCGCGCATGGCCGCGATCGGCTACTGCTTCGGCGGCCATTGCGTGCTCGAACTCGCCCGCGCTGGGGCGGAACTCCAGGCAGTGGTCAGCTATCACGGCACGCTCAAGACGCATGCCCCGGCGCAGCCCGGCACCGTCAAATGTGACGTCGTCGCCTATTGCGGCGCGCAGGACCCCTATGCCACGCTCGAGGAAATCGAAATGCTGCGCGGCGAACTCACCAATGCCCGGGCACGCTACCAGATCACCGTGTTCGGGGAAGCCGCGCACAGCTTCACCGATCCCGATGCCGGCAAGATGGGAATGGACGGGATCCGCTATAACGCGATGGCCCACAGAATGTCCTGGGCGGGGACCGAGACGGTTCTGGAAACGCTACTCAAGGTGTGATGCAACCCGGCAACACCATTCCCGCAATTCATTCGCGTGAAGCACTATTCCCTATTGTGACCAGCCAGGCGGATTGCTAGAACCCCTTCAAGATAAATGAAAATCGTTCATTTACGCGACAGACCATCGCATAAATGGCCGGGGAATGAGGGATCGGTCGATGGCAACCCGCCTGATGCGATTTACGATGTCCGCCGCGCGCGGACTCATCGCTGCTGGCCCCGTCGCAAGAGGCCTTATGCCGCCTGCGTCATGCCGATGATCAATTCCTGACGTTCCCGATCACCGGCTCAGCCGGCAAAAAATGCTCAATAATGTTTCTGCGGAGGAGGAGAGAACTATGAGGAATACCATTATCAGATCGGGCCTGTTGCTCGGCGTCGCTTTCGCCGGCGTAGCCTCGGCAAATCCGGCCCTGGCGCAGTCGAGCGACGACAGCGCGACCGGCGACATCATCGTCACCGCCCAGCGCATCGAGCAGCGCCTTCTGGACGTGCCGATCTCCATCAGCGTGCTGGACAACCGCCAGTTGGCCAACCGCAACATCACCGTGGCGAACGATCTTGTGAACTATACGCCCTCGCTCTCGTCGAACGAGCGCTACGGGCCTGAGAAGCAGTCGTTCTCGCTGCGCGGCTTCAACCAGGACCAGTCGACCGCCCCTACCGTCGGCGTGTATTTCGCCGAAGTGGTCGGCGTGCGCGCCCAGGGCGGCACGACCTCGGGCAACAACGTTGGCGCCGGCGCCTTCATGGATCTGCAGAACGTCCAGGTGCTGAAGGGTCCGCAGGGTACGCTGTTCGGGCGCAACACGACCGGCGGTGCGATCCTGCTCACGCCGCACAAGCCGACCGACAATCTCGAAGGCTACATCGAGGGATCGCTCGGCAACTACGACATGAAGCGCGTCCAGGGCGCGCTGAACATTCCGCTGTCGGACACCTTCAAGGTTCGCATCGCGGGTGATCGCATGAAGCGTGACGGCTACATGCGGAGCCGCTCGGGCATCGGTCCCGACAATCTCAACGACCGCAACTATTTCGCGGGCCGCCTGAGCATCGTCGCCGACCTGACGCCCGATCTCGAGAACTATACGATCTTCCAGTACAGCAAGTCGAACACGCGCGGCTTCACCTCGCGCATCGTCGGCTACGATCCGACTGCGACCGCGGGAATCCCCGCCCTCACCGCGCTCGGCGCGAAGGGTCAGCTCGAGCGGCAGACCGCACGCGGCGATAGCATCTACGATGTCGAGTCCACGGTGGACGATCCCTATCTTCGCCTGGAGCAGTGGCAGGTGATCAACACCACCACGTGGAAAGCCAGCGACACGATCACGATCAAGAACATCGCGAGCTACGGTGAATTCCGGGAAACGACGCATTTCGACCTCTATGCTTCTAATTTCCAGGTCGGCCCGGGCGGCTTCAACCTCGCAACGGTGAATCCGCAGTTGCCGATCATCGTTCCGGCCGGCACGCGATACGGCTACATCGAGCTCGACGTCCTGCCGGGCACGGATAACTCGGCCCAATCGACCTTCACCGAAGAGCTCCAGCTTCAGGGCAATTCTGCCGACGGCAAACTGAACTACACGATCGGCGGCTACCTCGAGTTCAGCCGCCCGCTGGGCTTCAGCGGCGGCCGCACGTCATCGTTCGCCGACTGCGTCTCGCCCACCATCTTCGCCTGTACCAATCCGCTGTTCATCGGCTCGTTCTCGGAATCGCGGACCAAGCTGTCGTTCGATAACCACGGCGTCTTCGCCCAGGCGAGCTACAAGTTCACCGACCGGCTCACGCTGACCGCCGGCGGACGCTACACCTTCGACAAGATCACCGGCATCACCGCCGGTACCCGCGCGGCGTTTGCCCAGCCCACGGCGGTCAACAACTTCGTCGATCCGGTCACCGGTGTCCGGCTGACCCGTGTCTGCACCGACACGTTCCGCCACAACATCGGCAACATTCCGGCCGGCGATCCGACCCCCTGCATCACCCCGCTCGAGAACAAGTCGAACAAGCCGACCTGGGTGGTCAATCTCGACTACAAGCCCACGGACGACGTGATGATCTACGGCAAGTACGCCCGTGGTTATCGCCAGGGCGGCATCAATTTCACCAATCCTGGTGTGGAGACCTGGGGTCCGGAAAGCCTGGACTCCTTCGAAGTGGGCGCCAAGACGTCGTTCCGCGGCGCAGTTAGCGGCTATTTCAACCTGGCAGGCTTCTACAACAAGCTGTCGGACGTGCAGATCTTCGCTGGCCTCACCTCGGGTCAGGCGAACGTTTCGGGCGGTGCGGCGATCGTCGCGGCGGGCAAGGCGCGCAGCTACGGTCTTGAAGCCGATGGCTCGCTGACCTTCTTCGACAGCCTGCGCTTCGACGTCGGCTATGCCTATCTGGATACCAAGATCCAGCAGATTCCCACGGCGGCGGAACTGCTGGCGACGGGCATCCTCAACGGCACGCCGTTCATCGCGATCACGCCCTCGGTTCTGCCGGGCAGCGAGTTCACGCTGGCTCCGAAGCACAAGCTGACCCTCACCGGTACTTACACGCTGCCGCTCGACGAGAGCTTCGGCAAGCTGTCGGTGGGTGGTACGCTGGCTTACCAGTCGCGCCAGATCGCCAACGGCGGCATGCCTGCCGAGTGCGGCCCGACGAAGACGCCGCTGACCTCGTCGACGGTCAGCGCCACCCAGTGGTGCTTCGCCCCCACCACCACCCCGCTCGGCCGCCAGCCGGGTCGTGCGCTGGTGAACCTCAACATCAACTGGGATGGCGTGGCCGGCCTGCCGATCGATGCCGCGTTCTTCGTCACCAACCTGACCAAGAAGCAGTATTTCGTGAACACTGGCGGCGGCTTCAACTCGGGCCGCTTCGCCGACGTCCAGGTCGGCGAACCGCGCATCTGGGGCTTCCGCCTGAAGTACCGCTTCGGCAACTGACCCAGGGGGTATCGCGCTGCCATCGGGCGGCGCGGTACCTGCGCTTCGTCGGAGCAGAAGCGAGGCCGCGTCCGCTAGGGCGCGGCCTTCGCTATTTCTGCCAAGCGCGGCACACGGCAGACATCAAAAAGCCCGCGCCGCAACGAGCGACGCGGGCTTTCGCATCCGTCGATAGGCGTGGTCAGGCCACGCCGAGCAGACCGAAGCTGTCGTGCCGCATGACCGCACGCCCCAGCCGGTCGGTGAACTGGATAGTGATGTCGGGCGCGACGCGGCGCGTGATGCCCCACATGTAAAAGCCGTACATCACCGCCTCGCGGTATTGCAGCCAGGCTTCTTCCCCATCCGGCAGGATCAGCCCCAGGCCGCGGCCGAGCTCGAGGTAATGGTTGAGCAGGTTGCGCTCTTCGGTCTCGGCCAGTTCGACGGGCAGCACCGCGCAGAGGTGGTAGGCCACATCGACCGCCCAGCCCGAACGTTGCAGAACCTGCCAGTCGATCAGGCCCGAGCCCTGGGCCGTGCGGAAGATATTGCCGGCATGGGCATCGCCGTGGACAAGGAACTGCGGACGGCCCGCATCCTTGTCGCCCAACGCGCGCATCCCGGCGATCAGTCGGGTGCCGTTGCGAACAGCGGGCGACAGATTGTCACCCCGCGGACCGTCGAGCAGGCCCTGGAGTATCTCGGCAGTCATGTGCGGCATGTTGCCCAGCGAGGCGATGCGCGGCGTGACCCAGGGCGTGCTATCGAGCAGCGCCTGACCGCCGGCATGAAGATGGGCGATCTGCGCAAGGCTGCTGGCCGCGTCGTCGGCTGTGAAGGCCTCGAGGGCCGAGCAGAACCGCCCGCCGCCGGCGATCACGTCGCGCATGAGCAGCACACTCTGCTTGGCCTC
>SECS01000063.1 GCA_004211435.1 Novosphingobium sp.
ACCTGCCTCCAGCACGAGATGGACCACCTCGAGGGCATCCTGTTCATCGACCACCTCTCGCGCCTCAAGCGGCAGATGGCGATCAAGAAGCTCGAGAAGCTGCGCAAGGCGGCTTGATCTCCACACTGTTGTGGATGCTTGCCCGGCACTGGTTGTGCCGGCCGGGGTGACGCGCTAAGTTCCCATTTCGTTCCGGATGGGAAGATGCCGTGGAAGCCTTGTTCGCTATCGTCACACTCGTCGTCGGCCTGGGCGTGGGCTGGTTCCTCGGCGGCCGTCCGGTCGCCGAATGGCGCCAGAGGTTTCACGCGCGCGACGGAGAGGCGCGCGAGCTCGACGAACGCTTCCGTCGCGCGATCACCGAACTTGCCGGCGCCAGCGAGCGCGCCACCCGCGCCGATGGCCTGGCTGCCGAACTGACACAGGCCAGCGACCGCAACGCTGCGCTTCAGGGCCAGCTCGCTACGGCTGCGACGCGCGCCGACAGCGCCGAACGCCTTGCCGCCGAACTGCCCGAGCTGCGCGCCTCGCGCGAGGCGCTGGCCGCCGAGCTGGCGACGCTCAAGGCCAATGCCTCGAACTTCGACGAGAAGCAGCGGCTGCTGCTCGAAGCGCAGGAAGCGCTCAAGAAGGAATTCCAGGTCGCCGGCGCCAAGGTCATGGAAAACGCTCAGAAGGCCTTTCTCGATCGCGCGCAGGAACGGTTCACCGTCTCCGAGCAGCGCAGCGAGGAAAAGCTCAAGGCGCTGCTGGCACCCGTGGGCGAGCGGCTCAAGAGCTACGAGGACCAGGTCTCGACCCTGGAGAAGCAGCGCGTCGACGCCTTCGGCCAGCTCGCCGGCGTGATCGAGGGGCTGCGCACGGGCCAGGAGGAAGTCCGGCGCGAGGCGCAGCGGCTCGGCAATTCGCTGACCAATGCGCCCAAGGCGCGCGGGCGCTGGGGCGAACGCGCGCTGCAGAACGTGCTCGAACAGTGCGGGCTTTCGGAACACACCGATTTCATCACCGAACATTCGATCGACACCGAGGAGGGCCGGCTGCGGCCCGACGCGATCGTGCGGATCCCGGGAAACAAGCAGTTGGTGATCGACGCCAAGGTCTCGCTCAACGCCTATCAGTCGGCCTTCGAGGCGAACGACGATACGGTGCGCAAGGCGGCGCTTGACCAGCATGCGAAGTCGATGCGCAACCACGTCCAGACTTTGGGCACCAAGAGCTATCAGTCGCAGTTCGAGGATGCGCCGGACTATGTGGTGATGTTCGTGCCGGGCGAGCACTTCGTCGCCGCCGCGCTCGAACACGATCCCGAGCTCTGGGACTTCGCCTTCCGCAACAAGGTGCTGTTGGCGACGCCGACCAATCTCGTCGCGATCGCGCGCACGGTCGCGCAGGTCTGGCGCCAGGACGGCCTCGCCCGCGAGGCGCGCGAGATCGGGCGCATGGGCGGCGAGCTCTACGACCGTCTGGCGACCGCCGCCGACCACCTCAAGGGCGTCGGCGCGGGGCTCGACCGGGCGGTGCGCAAGTACAACGATTTCGTCGGCAGCTTCGAACGCAACGTGCTCTCGTCGGGCCGGCGCCTCAAGGACAAGCACATCGAGATCGGCAAGCGCGAGATCGAGGAAGTGCCGCTGGTCGAGAGCGCGCCGCGCTATGCCGAGAGCGCCGCGACGGAACCTGCCGTGCCGCTGCTGGTTGAAACCGAACAGGAATAGGCAGCGAAAGGAAGCGGATGCGGTATCTCGGTCTTGGAAGTCTGACGGCCCTGGCTCTGCTCGCGGGCTGCAATTCGGAACCCAAGCCGCCGCAGGCGCCGCCCAGCGATGCCGCCAGCGCCGCGTCCACGCCGATGCCCGCGGCCAATGCCGCCGATCCCGATCCGACCAAGGCCGCTGCGCTCTGGCTCGACGCCCAGGTCGAGCCGCGCCAGCCGGGCAAGTGGGCGCCACGCGACGAATGCGGCGGCCTGCCCGGCGCGCGCGCCTTCCGCGAGAAGCTCGCCGCCGCGGTTCAGGCGCGCGATGCCGATGCCATCGCCGCCATGGCCACGCCCGACATTCGCCTCGGCTTCGGCGGAGAGGACGGCAACAAGCGCTTCCTCGCCGCGCTCAAGGCGCCCGACGGCAAGCTGCTGAACGAACTCGCGGCACTGCTGCCGCTCGGCTGTGCCGGCAGTGACGGCGGCGGGCTGACGATCCCCTGGTACTTCCAGCAGGAACTCGGCGATGTCGACAGCGGCTCGGCCATGCTGGTGACCGGCGTAGACGTGCCCTTGCTCGCCGAGGCCAAGCCCGGCGCGGCGATGAGCGAGAAACTGTCGTGGGATCTGGTGTCGCTGACCAAGGGGCTGACGCCCGGCGCTCCGTTCCAGCAGGTGAAGAGCGCTTCGGGCAAGACCGGCTTCGTCGCCACCGACAAGCTGCGCAGCCTGCTGGCGCATCGCCTGCTGGCGGTGAAGCAGGGCCAGGAGTGGAAGATCACGGCGGTGCTGGCGGGCGATTGAAGTCCTTGGTCGCGCGACGAGGTAGGCGCGAAATGCCAATTGTCGTCATCCCCGCGGCTCGCGTGAAACCCTATTTTCGCGCCAGCTCCGCGGAATGCTTGTCGCTCTTCAAGGTCAGCCGATCGCCGCTGAGCGTGGCCGCCGGTATCCCGCCCAGCAGATCGTTCAGGGCACGTTCCTGATCCATCTTGCCTTCGCAGAACATCCGCGTGCTCATCAGCGGGCCGACCACGAGCTTGCCGGCCTCCTCGCGCCAGGTGCCGCCCAGGCGGTTGCAGCCAGCGCTCGCCACCAGGCGATCGGCGCGGAAGGTCAGCGTGGCTTCGCCGACTGGCGGCGCGCCGTCGATCGCGGTCACGCGCCAGTCTGTGTCGGCGAGCGAAGGGGCGGTTCCGGTCGGCGCCGTGACGCAACCGGCGAGCAGCGCGGGCAGGGCGAGGAAGGCAAAGGCTTTGCGCATGGTTCGTCTCCTGACCGCGCGACCCTACGCCTTGGGCCGCAGGTGCGCCAGCGCCTCGTAGGCGAGCACCGCGCCGGCTACCGCGGCGTTGAGGCTGTCGGCGCGGCCGAGCATCGGCATGTGCACGCGTAGGTCGCAGGCCTTTTCGTAGTCTTCCGGCAGCCCGCGCGATTCGTTGCCGACCATCAGGAAACACGGCTCGGCATAGGGCGCGGTGCGGTAGTCGGTCGAATCGCGCAAGGAGGCGGCGACGAGCTGGCCGTCTCCGGCGCGCAGCCAAGCGTGGAACTCGTCCCAGCGCGCCTGGGCGATCGCCTGGGTGAACACGGCGCCCATGCTCGCGCGCACGGCCTCGACCGAGAAGGGATCGGCGCAGTCGTCGATCAGGATCAGTCCCCCTGCGCCGACCGCGTCGCCGGTGCGCAGCATCGTGCCGAGATTGCCCGGATCGCGCAGCGCCTGGGCGACGAGCCAGATCGGGGAGGCGTTGCGGTCGATCTGCGCGAGACTCGTGTCGAATTCGGCGAAGACGCCGGCGACGGCCTGGGGGTTGTCCTTGCCCGTGACCTTGGCGAGGATGTCCTCGTCCATTTCGATCACCTCGCCGCCCTCGGCCGAAACGTCGGCGATCAGCGCGTCGAGCAGGGGGTGGGACTCGCGTTTGGTGGCCATGACCAGCATTTCGGGCAGCCGGCCCGATTCCCGCGCGTCGGTGAGCAGGCGCAGGCCTTCGGCGAGGAAGCGCTGTTCCTGCTTGCGGTGCTTCTTCTCGCGCAAGGAGCGGAGGAACTTGACCGTGGGGTTGGAGAAGCCGGTGATCGTGCGGAGCATGGGGCGTGCCCTAGGCGGTTTCGCCCGGTCCGTCATCCCCGCGAAGGCAGAGGCTCAATCCTCGCCGAAGCCGTCCTTGACCAGGCCCGCCAGCTTCAGCAGCGCGGCTTCGGCACCGTCGCCGCTGACGGCGATCTCGATCGTGTCGCCCTTGGCGGCACCGAGCATCATCAGGCCGAGGATCGATCCGCCGGCGGCGTCGCTGCCGTCCTTGCTGACCTGGACCTGCAGTCCTTCGGGCAGCAGCGCGACCATGTTGACGAACTTGGCGCTCGCGCGTGCGTGCAGGCCGCGCTGGTTGATGATCTGGACGGTTTCCTTGAGCGCGATCATGCCTGCTCCCTCATGCATGTTGGCCCTTCAGGCGTGCTGCCCCCTCAGGCATGTTGACCAAGGTACTCGGACGCCATGGTGATGTAGTTGCGGCCGGCGTCACGCGCGGCGATCGCCGCGTCGGTCACCGACATGCATTCGCGCGCCTTGGCGAGGCGGATCAGCATCGGCAGGTTGATCCCCGCGATTACCTCGACCCGGCCGGCCTGCATCAGCGAGATCGCCAGGTTCGACGGCGTGCCGCCGAACAGGTCGGTCAGGATGATGGCACCTTCGCCGCTGTCCACGCGCTTGATCGCGGTCGCGATCTCGTGGCGGCGACGTTCCATGTCGTCATTGGGTCCGATGCACACGGTCGCGACCGCCTCCTGGCGGCCAACGACATGTTGCATCGCATTCACGAACTCCTCGGCAAGATTGCCGTGGGTCACCAGGATCATACCGATCATGCTGGAAATTTGCTCCGAAGGCCCTGCGAAACCGCCTGGATAGCGTTATGTCTTCTCACGATGCCTGGCCTCCCTCGATGAGGTCGGCGGCTCGCGAGCCCAGGTTGCGGTGCAGCAATGTGGGCGAAAAACCGGCGGCACGCAAGGCCGCTGCGATTTGTTCGGCGACGAACACCGATCGGTGCCGTCCGCCCGTACAGCCGAAGGCGATGTGGACGTAGGCCTTCCCTTGCGCCTCGTAGCGGGGCAGCAGCAGCAGCAGCAGATCGCGGATGCGATCGTAGGCCTCGGGGAAGGCGGGATCCTGGCGGATGTGCTCGCCCACGGGCGCGTCCTTGCCCGTCAGCGGGCGCAGCTCGTCGACCCAGTGCGGGTTGTCGAGGAAGCGCATGTCGAAGACGAGGTCGGCGACCGGCGGCATACCGCGCGAGAAGCCGAAGCTCGAGACGGTCAGGGTCAGCGGCTGATCGGTCGGCGTGAAGCGCTCGCGAATCACCTGCTGAAGGTCGTTGGTCGAATAGGCGGTGGTGTCGATCACGCCGTCGGCCCAGCGACGCAGCGGTTCGAGCAACTCGCGCTCGGCCAGGATGCCCGAGGCGACGGGCATGTCGGCGGCCAGCGGATGCCGCCGCCGCGTTTCGTTGTAGCGCCGTTCGAGCTCGCGGCTCGCGCAGTCGAGGAACAGCGTGGTGACTTCGAGATCCGCGCGCTTGGACAGCTTCTTGACCCGCTCGATGATGTCGTGCGGGTTGAAGCCGCGGGTGCGTGCGTCGAACCCGATTGCCAGCGGCGGGCGGTCGGCGGGCGCTGCCTGGGCGGATTGCGACGCCGTCGTGTCGATCAGGCGTTCGAGCAGGCGGACGGGGAAGTTGTCGAGCGCTTCCCAGCGCAGGTCCTCGAGCACGCGCAGCACGGTCGTCTTGCCCGCGCCGAGCAGGCCGGTGACCAGCAGGATGCGCTGAGGGCCCTGGGGCAGGCCTTGGCCGGGAGCGGCGTCAGGGGCGGCCTGGGCTGTGCCGCTATCTTCGATATCGCTGGGCATGGATCGCGGAAGTTTGCGCTTCTCACCAAAGAAAGGGAAGGGCCAAGGCATGGCTTTTACCCCAGCGAGACTTAACCCTAGCTGAGTCCGTAATAGGTAAGTGCCCGTTCCGCCTTGAGATGCAGCACCGGTCCCTCGGGCGACAGCCGCAGCATCGGCAGGGCGATGTCGGCACGCGTGACCGTCTCCGCCATCTCGACGAAGCGCGGCGCTCCGGGATCGAGCACGAGCACCAGCGCGACCGGAGCCGCGTCGCACACCGCCTCGCGCAATAGGCCGAGATTGCGCACCTCGATCAGCCCGCGCGTGTTCGGATGCGGCATGGCGTGGAGCCGGCCCTGGCGCGTTTCGAGAAGCACGCCGTCGTCGCCGATCAGCAGAGCGCCGCGGTCGATCAGCGCCAGGGCCAGGCTCGACTTGCCCGTGCCCGGCGCGCCCTCGATCAGCAGGGCGCGGCCGTCGATCGCGACACAGGTGGCTTGGTGGGGAAGTGCGCTCATGCGCCGTCCCAGGCGGGCAGGTCGATCACCAGTCGCGCGCCGGGCTGGCCGTCGAAGCGATCCTCGGCGCTGAGCGTGCCGTAATGCGCCTCGACGATCGTGCGGGCGATGGCGAGGCCGAGGCCCGAGTGACTGCCGAAATCCTCGCCCGCCGGGCGCAGCGAATGGAAGCGCTCGAACACCTTCTCGCGCTCGCTTTCGGGAATGCCGGGGCCGTGGTCCGACACCGCGATGCCGACGCGCTCGTCGTCGCCGGTTATGCTGACCTCGATCGTGGCGCCCGGCGGCGAGAACGAGACGGCGTTGTCGAGCAGGTTCTCGAGCACGCGCTCGAGCCGCGCGGCGTCGCCGGGAACCACGCAGGCGCCCGCGCGGCGATGGGTGACCTCGATGCTGGTCTCGCCGTTGACCCCGCGGCTGTCGCGCGCGGTGACAAGCCCGAGCACGAGCTGGACCATGTCGACCGGCTCGAAGGTCGTGCGGCTGAGTTCGGCGTCGATGCGGCTGGCATCGGCGATCTCGGTGACGAGCCGGTCGATCCGCTGGACGTCGTGGCTGGCGATGGCGAGCAGCTGGCGGCGCAATTCGGCATCCTCGACCCGGTCGAGCGTCTCGAGCGCGCTGCGCAGGCTCGCCAGCGGGTTCTTGATCTCGTGCGCGACGTCGGCGGCGAAGCTCTCGACGCCGTCGATCCGCTGGCTCAGCGCCGCGCTCATGTCCGAGATCGAGCGCGCGAGCATGCCGATCTCGTCGCGCCGTTCGGGCAGGCGCGGTACCACGACCTGGCGGTCGCGCCCCAGCCGCACGCGGATCGCCGCGCGCACCAGCAGGCGCAGCGGCTGGATGATCGTGCGTGCGAGGAACAGCGAGAGCAGGATCGAGACGAGCAGCGCCGCGCCGACGATGATCGCCAGGGTCTGGCGCGCGTCGCGGATGTTCTGGGTGATGTCGGGCGAATTGCGCGTGGTCAGCAGCACGTCGCCCTTTTCGCCGACGGGCGCCGCGGCGGTGATCACCGGCGTGCGATCGGGCGCGAGCCGCTGGCGCATGACCGTGGCCTTGGTCTCGCGCGCCTCGGCGATCTCGGGGAAGCCCGCGGCCTTGTCCGATTCCTCGTAGTTCGGGATCGGCGGCGCGCGCACGAGGAAGTCGAGGCTGCGGTCGAGCCCGCGCGCCGCGTGCATGTACCAAGGCTCCTTCTCGGGATCGACGAAGGTGAAGGCCGGGCCGACGAGCTCGAAGCTGTCGGCGATCAGCTTGTCCTTGCGATCGTAGAGCCGGATGCGCAGCTTCTGCTCGGCGCCGACACGCAGCAGCAGCGCCTTGCGCTTGGTGCGGTTGAGCGGGCCGAGGGCATCGGCGGTGATCTGCACTTCGGCGCGCGCCAGGCCGAAACGCTCGGCGATCAGCCGGTTGCGATAGGTGTCGAGGTAGAACACCGAGCCCGCGAGCAGCACCAGCGCGACGACGTTGACCGCGAGGATGCGCGAGGTCAGCGAGACGCGCCGCGTCCAGAACAGCCGTTCGGGGATCAGTTCGTCGGCGTCATCCGCCATCGGGGTCAGCCATCGGTGAACGAATAGCCGGCGCCATAGAGCGTATCGATCGCCGCGAAGGTCGAATCGACGCCCCGGAACTTGCGGCGCAGGCGTTTGATGTGGCTGTCGATCGTGCGGTCGTCGACGAAGATGTCGTCGCTGTAGGCCGCGTCCATCAGCTGGTTGCGGCTCTTGACCACGCCCGGCCGCATCGCCAGCGATTCCAGGATGAGGAATTCGGTGACGGTCAAGGACACGGCCTTGCCGTCCCAGGTGACGCTGTGGCGCGCGGGATCGATCGTCAGCCGGCCGCGCTGGATCGGCTCGGGCAGGCCCTCGGGCACGGGCTCGTCGGGCTCGGCGCGGACCAGTTCGGTGCGCCGCAGGATCGCGCGGATCCGCGCGACGAGCAGCCGCTGGCTGAACGGCTTGGTGATGTAGTCGTCGGCGCCCAGCGCCAGGCCCAGCGCCTCGTCGGGCTCTTCGTCCTTCGAGGTCAGGAAGATCACGGGCAGCGACGAGCGGTCGCGCAGCCGCTGCAGCAGCTCGAGCCCGTCCATCCGCGGCATCTTGATGTCGAATATGGCCAGGTCGGGCGGGTTCTCGAGCAGGGCCTTCAGCGCGGTCTCGCCGTCGGCATAGACGCGCGTGGCGAAGCCTTCCGCCTGGAGGAAGATCGACAGCGTGGTCAGGATGTTGCGATCGTCGTCGACCAGCGCGATGCACTGCTGCGGCACGGGCGGCGTGGCGGAACCGGCATCGGTGGGATTGCCGGCGGGGGAAGGGGAGGCTGGCGGCTCGGCCGTGGTCACTTGCGCGCGGATCCTCGAAAACTTGCTCGGCCTTGCGGGTTAGCCCTTCGGGCCGCCGCTGACAACGTGGCGTGTCCTTCCTTGAGAGGCGGTGCGCGAGGGCCCGCCCCACGCCTCAGTATCGCTTGCTTCCGCCGATGATCGGCGCATGTTCCGATTTCCCTATCCGGAGTCGAAGCCCATGAGCGTCCTCAACAGCATCTTCGGCCAGTTCGGCCAGCACGTCGACGTCGCCAACCTGGCCGAAAAGCTGGGAATCCAGCCGGCGCTTGCCGAGAAGGCGATCGCGGCGCTCGGACAGTCGCACGCCGAGCCGGGCGACACGATCGCCGGTGCCGCAGCCAAGACCGGGCTCGACAGCGGCGTGCTCGGCCAGATCGTCGAACAGATCGGCGGCGAAGGCTCGCTCGGCGAGTTCGCGCGCACGCTCAAGGATCATCCGCAGGCTTCGGGCCTCTTCGGTCTGCTCGACCGCGACGGAGACGGCAATCCGCTGAACGACGTCACCGATCTCGCGAAAGGGCTGTTCGGCAAAGGTTAAGGAATCGGCTGCCAGGCGCGGCCCTGCTGCGCTCCTGCGGCAAGACTTTATTATATTGTGTCCACTATCCAACAGACCGTCTGATAGGTTAGACGGTCGCCAAGGTCGCGACGAAATAAAGTGCCTCATCAAGGAGGGCACCATGGACTGGCTCACCACGCTGCGACGCAGCGGGGGCATCAATGCGCTTTCGCGCCAACTCGGCGCGAGCCCGGCCGACGTCTCGGCGGCCGCTACCGCTCTGCTGCCCGCGCTTCTTGCCGGGCTGCGACAGGCGGCGGACACGCTGGGTGAGGGCGATGCCGGTGTCCAGTCTCTCGTCGACGTGCTGGCCGAACTGGGCGGTGGACAGCTTGCTGCCGACGTGATGGGACCGGGGCCGCTCGACACTGCGCCGGGCGTTCTGCTTCTCGATCGTGTTCTCGGACCCGAAGTGGCGCGCCGCGCCGTGCTGGTCGAGGCCGAGCGCAGCCAGGGACTCGCTCTCGAACTGGGTGAACGGGTTCTGCCTGCACTGGCCATGCTGGTGGGCGGGTACATCACCGCACGCGCGGGCGGCAGCGGTGCCGAGGGCAGCGGCGGGCTCGACGAACTCGGCGGCCTGCGCGACACGCTGACCCCCGATGCCGGCGACAGCGGCGCCGATCGCATCTGATGGCTTCGACCGCGCTGTCGCTGCTCGTGCTGACCATCGTCGCGCTGACCGCCGGCGCGGCTTTCCTCTGGCGCCGCGGCGGCGGACGCAAACAGATCGTGCTGATGCTGGTGCTCGCGGCGGTCCTGGCGATCAACGTGGCGATCTGGGCCGTGCCGACTTCGGGCGGCCAATCGCTGGCCGGAAAAGCGGCGGCGCAGTAAGGCGCACAACCGCAGTATTCTTTGCGTATTTCACTATTTTATCGTCATCCCGGCGAAGGCGGGGATCCATCGGGCCATCAGGTGTGGGCACGCGATGAATCCCCGCCTGCGCGGGGATGACGGCAGGGCGCAAGCGTCGCTACGCGCCGCGAACGGCTGCCGTCACTTGATCGGGCAGTCCGGCGAGAGCCGCATGTCCAGATAGTTGTCGACCGAGCGCATCATCTCGTCGAGTTCGTTCTCGAAGAAGTGGTTGGCGCGCGGGATCTCGTCGTGATGGATCGTGATGTGCTTCTGCGTGCGCAGCTTGTCGACGAGCTTCTGCACGGCGTTCGGCGTCACCACCGTGTCCGACACGCCCTGGACGATGATGCCCGAGGCGGGGCAGGGTGCCAGGAAGCTGAAGTCGTACATGTTCGCGGGCGGTGCGACCGAGATGAAGCCGCGGATCTCGGGGCGGCGCATCAGCAGCTGCATGCCGATCAGCGCGCCGAACGAATAGCCGGCGATCCAGGTGGTCGAAGCCTCGGGATGGATCGACTGCACCCAGTCGAGCGCTGCGGCCGCGTCGGACAGTTCGCCGATGCCGTTGTCGAACGAGCCCTGGCTGCGGCCGACGCCGCGGAAGTTGAAGCGCAGGGTCGCGAAGCCGCGGTTGACGAAGGTCTTGTACATCGCCTGGGTGATGCGGTCGTTCATGGTGCCGCCCGCCTGTGGGTGCGGATGGAGAATCATCGCGACGGGCGCGCGCGGACGCGGACCGGGCTGGAAACGGCCTTCGAGGCGACCCTCGGGACCGGGGAAAATGACTGCTGGCATTGTGGCTATACCTGGTGAATGAGAATCTCGGGCTCGCCCGCCGGGGTTCGGCTGGCGATCGGTCCGTAAGATTCTAACGGGAATTGATGCGCTATATAGAAACAGCGATCGCGAAAACAACATTTTGCCGCATGATGCTTAACGCCAAGATAGTCAGGCCATGACCGCCGACCGCATTTATCTCGATCACGCCGCCACCACGCCGCTTCTGCCCGCTGCGCGCGAGGCGATGCTGGCGGGCTTCGCGCAATGGGCCAATCCGTCCAGCCCGCATCGCGAGGGGCGCGCGGCGCGGGCGATGCTCGAGGATGCGCGCGCGCGGATCGCCGCGGCTCTGGGCTGGGACGGCGAGGTCGTGTTCACCTCGGGTGCGAGCGAGGCGCTTGCTCTGGCGCTGACCAAATCCCGCCAGCCGCTCGCCGCGGTCTCGCCCGTCGAGCACGAGGCGGTGCTACGCCATGCCGGGGGCGCCGAGCGGCTGGCGGTCGATGACCGGGGCCTCGTCGATCCCGCCACCGTGGCGCGGACCGGGCTGATCGCCGTCCAGCAGGTCAACAACGAGACGGGAGTGATCCAGCCGCTCGAAGCCATCGCCGCGGCAGTGCGCGGAGCGGGCGGGCTGCTGCTCGCCGACTGCGCGCAGGGCGCCGGCAAGCTGGCTTTGCCCGATGCGGACCTGATCGCGCTCTCGGCCCACAAGTTCGGCGGACCGACCGGCATGGGCGCGCTGCTCGTGCGCGACTGGGCTCTGCTCGATCCGACCGGCGGCCAGGAGCGCGGCTATCGCGCCGGCACCGAGAACCTGCCCGGCGCGCTCGCCATGGTCGCCGCGCTCGAGCACGGCGCGACCTGGCTCGACGGGGCGGCCAGTCTCCGACGGCAACTGGAGCTGTCCATCGGCGAAGCCGGCGGCACGGTGATCGCCGCCGATGCCCCGCGACTGCCGACGATCGGCGCCTATCGCATGCCCGGCGTTTCGGCCGCGGCCCAGCTCATCCGCTTCGATTCGATGGGGATTGCCGTTTCGGCCGGCAGCGCCTGTTCGTCGGGCTCGCTGCGCACCAGCCACGTGCTCGGCGCCATGGCGATCGAGGACAAGGCCGCGTCGGAGGTGATCCGCGTCAGCATCGGCCGCGAGACGACCGAGGCCGATATCGCACGTTTCCTGACGACCTGGCGCGAGATCGCCGGAACGGACCGGGCCGTGGCATGATCTATCTCGACTACCAGGCGACCACGCCGCTTGCGCCCGAGGCGCGCGAGGCCATGCTGCCCTGGCTTTCCGGCCCGGAGGCCATGGGTTTCGCGAACCCGCACAGTCCGCACCGCCCGGGCCGTGGGCGCGTCGTGTTCACGGGCAGTGCCACCGAAGCGCTGAACCTCGCGATCCTCGGCTGCAAGCCGCGCCGGATCGCGGTCTCGGCGATCGAGCACGCCGCGGTGCTCGACACGGCGCGGGCCAGCGGCGCCGAGGTCGATAGGTTCGACGTCGACGGCGAAGGCCTGGTTGCGCCGAATGCCGCGATTCCGGCGGGTACCGACCTCGTCGCGGTCATGCAGGTCAACAACGAGATCGGCACGGTGCAGCCCGTCGCCGCGCTGGCCGAGGCAGCGCATGCCGCGGGGGCGCTGTTCCTCTGCGACGCCGTCCAGGGCGCGGGCAAGCTGGCACCGCCGGCGGGGGCCGACCTGATCGCGCTCTCGGCGCACAAGCTTCATGGCCCCAAGGGCGTCGGTGCGCTGTGGATCCGCGACGGGATAGAACTCGCGCCGCTGATCCACGGCGGCGGCCAGGAGGGTGGGCTGCGCTCGGGCACCTTGAGCCCCGCGCTCTGCGTCGGGTTCGGGGCCGCCGCCAAGCTGGCCGCGACGCGGCGCGAGGAAGACGCCGCGCATGTCGCCGACCTCTGGCTTCGCGCGCGCGATCGGTTCGCCGGCTGGACGCTCAACGGCAGCGCCGAGGCGCGCTGGCATGGGAATCTCAACCTGCACAAGCCCGGGCTCGACGTCGCCCGGCTGATGTCCGACCTGCGCGACCTCGCCTTTTCGGCCGGTTCGGCCTGCGCTAGCGGTTCGGGGCGGCCGAGCCACGTCCTTCGCGCGCTCGGGCTTACTGACACCGCTGCAAAAAGCTCTATTCGTATCGGATTCGGACGTTATACCCTCTCTCGGGAATTGGAGGATGCCTGCGCAAGGATCGTCGCAGCAGCGGCGGCGCAGGGAGTTTGACGTGGTCGCAGTTACGTTCATCACCGCCGAGGGCGAAAAGGTCGCTGCCGAAGCCGCCGAGGGCACGCGCCTGCTCGAGGTCGCCCAGGCCGCCGGCATGCCGCTCGAAGGCACCTGCGAAGGCCAGATGGCCTGCTCGACCTGTCACGTCGTCGTCGCGCCCGACTGGTTCGACAAGCTCAAGCCCGCTTCGGCCGACGAGGAAGACATGCTCGACCTCGCCGCCGACGTCACCCGCACCAGCCGCCTCTCGTGCCAGATCGCGCTGACGCCGGAGCTCGACGGCATCGAAGTGCGCATTCCCGGCGAAGCGCGGGACATGCAGCTACGCTGAGACTTGTGGTTCGGTCGCGGACGATGGCTCCGAATCCGGAGCGGGCGTCGCTTTGTCCTTCCTGAAGAAGCGCCAGAGAAAGCGCAGCACGAGGACGACCAGCCCGATTGGCAGGAAGATCGTCAGCAAGGTGATGATCCAGGCGATGACGGTGCCCAGGATCGGACCGACGTTGCCTAGGGCTTCCTGCACCGGCGCCAGGAAGCCGCTGCGGTTTGGTGAGGGCGAACTGAACAGGGTCGATTGATAGCGGATGTTGACCCGCGCGAAATCGACCCGGCCCTGCATTTCGGCCAGCCAGCTTCGCGCCTGGTCGATCTCTTCGTTGACCTGCGCAACCCCGCGTTCGGCTTCGACGAGTTCCTGCACCGTGCCCTTGCGGGTGGAGAGAATTTCCATCAATCGATCACGCAAGACGGTCCTGGCGCGCAGACGGGCCTCGGTGTTGACGATTTGCTTTGACAGGTCTTCGCCGGAGATGCTGCTCGAAATTTCCTTGCCATCGCTTTGTCCGGTAATCTTGCTGAGTTCGGCTCCGAAGGAACGCGCGCGGGGTGAGGCAACGGCGAGTTGCAGCGAACCTGATCCGTATTCGCTTTCGCTACCTTCCTGCTGCATGTTGAGGATCCGGCAAATTTGCTGACCCTGTGCTTCACAGTAGTCGGCATGCTTCCGCTGCAATTCAGGGATGCGCTCCGATTTAAGGCGGTATCCGTAAGAGAATTGATAAGCTATCTTGGGGATACTGACCGCGATCTGTGTGGGTGACGGCGGCGGTCCCTGTGGGGCGCTGTCTTCTTTTATGTCAATAGATGTCACTCGCGAGGGAGGCGGTGTATTATTACGTCCGAACTTTGGCAGTAGAGAAGGTTTTTCGAGGGCTTCTGCAAATCCGAATTTGTTTTGCGGCGCTGCCGATGAATAATTCGAGTATCTTTCCGAATCCTGTGGCCCCTGACTGCAGGCGGAAAGGCCTGTTATGGCGAAAAATGCCACGACAATGGATGTTTTCATCAATCACCCCAAGAGCTTCTCATAAGGTCTTCGTGGCGGTGAAATATAGTAGGCTCGTTACCGAATTCTTATGCTTTCACTTGAGAAAATCTATCAATGCTTTGGAGAAGGCCGGAATGTCTTCGGGCTTGCGGCTGGTGATGAGATTGCCGTCAACCGCGACCTCCTGATCGACCACCTCGGCACCGGCGTTCTCGAGATCGGTGCGGATCGACGGCCAGGCGGTCACGGTCCTGCCGTCGACGATGTCCGCCTCGACCAGCAGCCAGGGCCCATGGCAGATCGCCGCGATCGGCTTGTCGGCCTCGTTGAAGTCCACGATCAGGGCGATCGCGCGCGCTTCGAGCCGCAGCGCGTCGGGGTTCATCTGACCGCCGGGCAGCAGCAGCGCGTCGAAATCTTCCGCGGCGACTTCGTCGAGCCCCGCATCGACGGTCACGCTCTCACCCCAGTCCTTGTGGTTCCAGCCCCGGATTTCGCCACGCTTGGGGCTCGCGAGCACGGTTTCGAAGCCGGCCTGCTCGAGTGCCTTGCGCGGCTCGATCAGTTCGGATTGCTCGAAGCCGTCGGTGGCGAGGATGAGGACGCGCTTGGTCATGGGGAGGGGCTCCTGGACGAGGTCTGTCCTTCTTGAAGATTTGGCGGAAAAAGGCGTTCCAGCGGTTTCGCGCGGGCCGTCGCATTGCTAGGGCGGTCGGCCATGGCGAGCCCTACCCAGACCGATCCCGATCCGTTCGACGCCATCGTCGACGCGCCGTTCGACAGCGCGCTGTCCGAGCGCTACCTCGTCTATGCGCTGTCGACGATCACCGCGCGCTCGCTGCCCGATCTGCGCGACGGTCTGAAGCCGGTCCACCGCCGCCTGCTCTGGGCGATGCGCGGGCTCAAGCTCAACCCGACCGATGCCTTCAAGAAGTCGGCGCGCGTGGTCGGCGACGTCATCGGCAAGTATCACCCGCACGGCGACGCCTCGGTCTACGATGCCATGGTCCGCCTCGCCCAGGACTTCTCGCTGCGCTATCCGCTGGTCGAGGGGCAGGGCAACTTCGGCAATATCGACGGCGATAACGCCGCGGCCTATCGCTACACCGAAGCGCGGCTGACGCGCACGGCGATGCAGCTGATGGCCGGGCTCGACGAGGGCACGGTCGAATTCCACCCGACCTACAACGGCGAGGAGGAAGAGCCCGAGATCTTCCCGGGCCTGTTCCCCAACCTGCTGGCCAACGGCTCGACCGGCATTGCCGTCGGCATGGCGACCTCGGTGCCCAGCCACAACGTCGCCGAGATCATCGACGCGACCCTGATGCTGATCGACAACCCGGCCGCCGAACACGCGCAGCTCATGCAGGTGTTCCAGGGGCCGGACTTCGCCACGGGCGGCGTCGTCGTCGACAGCCCGGCGGTGATCAGCCACGCCTACGAGACGGGCAAGGGCGGCTTTCGCGTCCGTGCCAGGTTCCACGCCGCCGAAGCCAAGGCCGAGGCCGACCGCGAGGCGGGCATCGAGCGGCTCGGCAACGGCATGTGGCAGCTCGTGGTTTCCGAGATCCCCTACATGGTGCAGAAGGGCAAGCTGATCGAGCAGATCGCCCAACTGATCGCCGACAAGAAGCTGCCGATCCTCGAAGACGTCCGCGACGAGAGCGACGAGCAGATCCGGCTCGTGCTGGTTCCAAGGAACCGCAACGTAGACCCTGATCTACTTAAGGAATCTCTCTACAAGCTGAGCGACTTGGAATCGCGCTTCAGCCTCAATCTCAACGTCCTCGACGCGCACCGCACGCCGGGCGTGCTCGGGCTCAAGGACCTGCTCAAGGAGTGGGTCTTCAGTCAGATCGACATCCTGCTGCGGCGCAGCCAGCACCGGCTCGACAAGATCGCGGCGCGGCTCGAACTGCTCGAAGGCTATATCATCGCCTTCCTGAACCTCGATCGGATCATCGAGATCATCCGCACCGAGGACGAGCCCAAGCCGGTGATGATGAAGGAATTCGACCTGACCGACCGTCAGGCCGAAGCGATCCTCAACATGCGGCTGCGCTCCTTGCGCAAGCTCGAGGAGATGGAACTGCGCAAGGAGCACGCCGAACTGCTCAAGGAGCAGGGCGAGCTTCAGGAACTGCTCGAAAGCCCGGCCAAGCAGCGCACGCGTTTGAAGCGTGATCTCAAGGCCTTGCGCAAGGAATATGCCGAGGACACCGAACTCGGCCGGCGTCGCACGACGATCGCCGAGGCGGCGCCGACGCGCGAGTTCTCGATGGACGCGATGATCGAGAAGGAGCCGGTGACCGTGATCCTCTCGGCCAAGGGCTGGGTGCGCGGCGCGCGCGGTCACATTGCCCTGGATGGCGACTTCAAGTTCAAGGAAGGCGACGGCCCGGCCTATGCCTTCCACGCGCAGACCACCGACAAGCTGCTGATCGCGATCGACAACGGCCGGTTCTACACGCTCGGCGCCGACAAGCTGCCGGGCGCGCGGGGCTTCGGCGAGCCGATCCGCACGATGCTCGACATCGATGCCGAGGCGCAGATCGTCGCGGTGCTGCCCTACAAGCCGAAGGGCCAGTTGCTGCTCGCCTCGAATGTCGGGCGCGGCTTCGCCGCCGAGGCCGACGAACTGCTGGCCGAGACGCGCAAGGGCCGTGGCGTCATGAACACCAAGCCTGGCGTCAAGCTGGCGCTGGTGCGCGAGATCCCCGCCGAGCACGACCACGTCGCGATCGTCGGCGACAACCGCAAGCTGGTGATCTTCAGCCTCGAGGAGCTGCCGATCCTGGCCAAGGGGCAGGGCGTCACCTTGCAGCGCTACCGCGACGGCGGGCTCTCGGACGCGATCACGCTCAAGCTCGAGGACGGCCTGAGCTGGAAGATGGGCGGCGAGACCGGGCGCACGCGCACCGAGCCCGACATGCGCATGTGGAAGGTCGCCCGCGGTGCCGCCGGCCGCCTGCCGCCGACCGGTTTTCCAAGGGATAACAAGTTCTAGGCGAGCCTAGCTCTTGCCCGCTTCCACCTGCGGGTGATTGGGCACCAGCACCAGGGTCCGCCCCTCGACCCGCCAGCTCGCCAGCCGCGAGAGCAGGTTCATGCCGATGACGTTGGTCTCGCCCAGCCCCGGCGCGATCACCGCGTCGAGGTCGCGCGCGACGACGTTGCCGAAGCGCAGCTCGTCGATGCGCGCGAGTTCGGCGCGGATCGTGCCGTTGGCGGTCTTCATCATCACCGACTGGCGCAATTGCTGCGTGGGAACCTGTGCGCCCGCCGCGGTGCTTTCGGACAGGGCCGTAAGGGTCGCGCCGGTGTCGACGAGGAAGCGATAGGGTTCGCCGTTGATCTTGGCCTGGATCCAGAAATGGCCGTCGTTGCTCATCGCGATCCTCGTCTCACCGCCGGTAACCCTTTGTTCGGGCAAGCCGATCTGGGGCAGGGCGAGGTCGTTGCCCGTGGTCAGCCGCGCGACCTGGACGATCGTCAGCAGCAGCGCCGCGACGAGCGAGAGGTTGCCCAGGCCCTGGATCAGCCCGCCGAGCCGCGGCGTGGCGCGCTTGATCATGCCACCGAGCGTGACCGCGAAGATCGCGCCGACCGCGAGTGCGAGCAAAGGCTGTTCGCGCAGGAAATCAAAGGTTTCGTGCAGGTTCACTGGCGCGTTCTAGCACGCGGAAGCTTGCTGGCGGCTGAGCGGATCACGCGCCCAGCGCCTCGTCGAGCAGCTCCTGAACCCGTTCTGCATTGGGGAAGCCCTCGGCCACCCAATGCGCCTCGACCATCAGCAGCACGCGCGCGACTTCGGGGCCCGCGGTCACGCCGCGCGCCACCACGGCGCCGCCCTTGAGCGGGAACACGGGTATCTCCCAGTCCTGCAGGGGGGCGATGTCCTGCCCTTCGAGCAGCAGCCAGTCCTCGGTCTCCTCGCGGCCGAGGTGATAGGCGAGCGCATGGGCATTCTTGGGGCCGCTGACCCGCTCTGCGGCATGGATCAGCCGCTTCCGCTGCGCGCCCGAAAGACGAAAGCGCGCGGCGACCTGCTCGGCGAGCGGCGGATCGGGCGCGATCAGTGCCCCGAGACGGCGGATGGCATGCGGCGTAGCGCCCTGGCGCTGCTCCTCGGCCACCAGCCGCGTCAGGGCTTCGGTGTCGGCGTGCGGCAGAATGACGTCGAGCACGCCGAGTTCCTTCATCCGCGTCACGGTGGGGGCGGGATCGGGCAGGCTCAACAGGTTGAGAACTTCCATGCCGATCCGCTCGCGCGACAGGCCCTTGAGCGTTCCGGCGAGTTCGGCACAGGCCGATTCCGATTCCTTATCAGGCGGTTGCGAGCCGAACCTGGCCTGGAAGCGGAAATAGCGCAGGATGCGCAAGTGGTCCTCGCGGATACGCTGGCGGGCATCGCCGATGAAGCGCACGCGGCGATAGCCGAGATCGGACAGGCCACCGAAGTAGTCGAACACTTCGCGCGTTGCGGGATCGGCATAGAGCGCGTTGATCGTGAAGTCGCGCCGCGCCGCGTCCTCGCGCCAGTCGGTGGCGAACTGGACCGTGGCGCGGCGGCCGTCGGTGCTGACGTCGTGACGCAGGGTGGTGATCTCGACCGGACCCTCGGGCAGCACGGCGGTGACCGTACCGTGGTCGATCCCCGTCGGCACGCTGCGGATGCCCGCCGCATCGAGCCGCGCGATCACCGCCTCTGGCACCAGCGGCGTCGCCACGTCGATGTCCTTGACCGGAATGTCGAGCAACGTGTCGCGCACCGCGCCGCCGACGTAGCGCGCCTCTCCGTCCCCCAGCGCCGCGATCAGCGCGGCGAGATCGGCACGCTGCGTCCAGTCCGCCTCTGGCAGTTCAGCCATGCCAGCGTAGCCGGCGCGAGAGGTTGACGAGGATCGCTGCGGTGATCCCCCAGATCTGGTGCCCCTGCCAATCGATCTCGAAATAGGGACGCATCGAGCCCTCCCATTCGACCCATTGTTGCTTGTGGTTGGCGGAATCTAGCACGAAACGCGCGGGCGCTTCGAACCATTGCGCGACTTCGGTCGGATTCGGCACGATCTCCACGTCCGCGGGCACCACGCCGAGCACGGGGGTGATCGCGAAGCCCGAATGGGTCTCGTAGACGTCGCTCTCGCCGATCACGCGGACCTTGTCCTGGCGAATGCCGAGCTCTTCCCAGGTCTCGCGCCGCGCCGCCTCGATCGCGCTTTCGCCCGGATCGATCGAGCCACCGGGAAAGGCGATCTGGCCGGGATGCGAGCGCATGTTCGAAGGGCGGTGCAGCAGCAGAATGCCGGCATCGTCGCCGCGGTCGGTGAAGGCGGCGAGCACGGCGGCGGGGCGGAACTCGCTCATGCCGTCGAGCCGCTGGTCGGTCCACAGTTCGGGAGGTTCACCCGCGTGACCGATCTCATAAAGCCGGCTGAGCCGGTCGAACAGGTCGCTCATGCTGGAGTCAGTGCAAAGGTCGCGCCTTGGCTGGTCACGGTCAGGTCGCCCCCTTCGATCGCGATTTCAGCCAGTTGCGCGTAAGTGCTGCGATTCAGTCTGGCTTCCGTGCCATGGCGCACGCCGAGATAGAGCGCGGGCGTCTCGGGATCGCCGGCGGCGCGGATCGGATGATCGGGGCCGGCGATGACGAGATCGTCGGTGTTGAGCCGGAAGGCGAGGGCATCGCCGTCTCGCTTGACGTCGACCGCGACGAAGGCGGCGTCCTCGACCTCGATCGACTGCTTTTCCTGCGGCGTCACCAGCCAGTGCTGGCCCTGCGCGTCGCGCCACAGCAGCGAGGCGAAGGCGCGGATCATGGCGGCGCGGGTGATCTCGCCGTCGTCGTGGAACCAGCGGCCGTCGGCCTTGATCGTCATGAGGCTGTCGGCTTCGCGTTCCGGCGCCCATTGGTCGACCGGCGGCAGCTGGCGCGCTGCGGTCAGCTCGGCGATTTCGGCGAGGGAGAGGCCGGCAAGCTCCGGTGGCGGCTCGTAAGGCATCGGCTTGCCCTGCCATTTACCTTCCGGCCCTGCAAGGGGAGGGCCATCACATTGACCGTCCAACTCTTCCCGTCACCCTGAACTTGTTTCAGGGTCCATTTCTCCGCGTGAACCGAAGCTTTGTTGGTAGCACAACCGGGCAGCCGAGGCTATCCGCACAGGCCATGCTTGCGGCCCGATGGACCCTGAAACAAGTTCAGGGTGACAGAGAAGGGGAAAAGGGGAGGGAAAGAGTAATTCTAGCCCTTCCAAGGCCCCAGCGTTCCCTCGGCGGGCAGGACCGCCGGATTGTCGCAGCGCACGAGCAGGCGCGCGCGATCGAAGGGGCCGGGCAGGGCCCAGCCGCCGGTGGCTTCGTTGGTGAAGCCCCAGAAGCGGCCGTAATAGTCGGGATCGCCGATCATCACCTGCGGCAGCGGCGCGCGCGGGTCGAGCGCGGCGAGGCTCGCGGTCATCAGCGCCTTGCCGAAGCCGCGGCCTTGATGTTCGGGTAGCACCGCGACCGGTCCGACCATGACCAGCGGATGCTTGCGCCCCGACGGATCGGTCAGCGCCACGGGCCAGCACTGGATCGTGCCGGCGAGCATGTCGTGCTCGTCGAGCGCGGCGAAGGAGAGGCCGCCAAGCGACTCGGTTCCCTCGCGCACCTTGTAGGCCGTGCGCTTGTGGCGGTCGGGCTCGAAGGCGCGGTCGAGCAGCGCTTCGATCAGCGCGGGGTCGACGTCGGCAAGGGGAATGATGTTGGCCATGGCCGCGCGCGGATAGGGGCGATGCGCCGGCTTGTCGATCAAGTTTACCGTTTTCCGGCCAGTTTACCGTTTGACCGGGGACAGGCGCAAAAGATGACCCGCGCCGGCCTCCTTGCCGTCCTCGAGCAGCCAGATCGAGCCGTCCTCGCGTTCCTCGATCTCGCGTAGGCGGTGCGACATCGGATAGCGCGCGACTTCGCGCGCCTTGGTGCCGTCTATCGCGACGCGAACGATCGCCGAAGGCAGCATCGCCGCGATCACCGCCTGGCCGCGCCACTGCGGGAAATCGCTGCCGCGGTAGAAGATGAAATCGCCCGGCGCGATCACCGGGTTCCAGCTGATCGCCGGTTGCGCGAGATCGGGCCGGGTGGCGTTGCGCGGGATCGGGCGGCCGTCGTAGTGATCGCCGTCCGACACCAGCGGCCAGCCGTAGTTCTTGCCGGGCTCGACGAGGTTGAGCTCGTCGCCGCCCTTGGGGCCATGCTCGAGATCCCAGAGCCGCCCGCTCGCGTCGAACTGGAGTCCGAGGACGTTGCGGTGGCCATAGGACCAGATCTGCGACGTCACGCCGCCTTTTGCGGCAAACGGATTGCCCGGCGCAGGCTTGCCGTCGAGCGTGAGCCGCAGGATCTTGCCGAGATTGGCGTTGAGGTCCTGTGCCGGCGTGAACTTCTGCCGTTCGCCCGAGGCGAGGAACAGGTGCTGCCCGTCGGGCGAAAAGGCGATGCGGTGCGAATAGTGGCCCTGGCCGGTGACCTTGGGCTCCTGCCGCCAGATCACCTGCAAGCCTTCGAGCTTGGGTGCGCCATCGGTGACGAGCTTGGCGCGTCCGAGCACGGCACCGCGCGTGTCGTTGTCTCCAGCTTCGGCCCAGGTCAGGTAGACCGTGCCCGAGGTGGGGAAATCGGGTGCGAGCGCGACGTCGCCGAGTCCGCCCTGGCCGCCATAGGCGACCTGCGGCACGCCATCGACCTCGCGCACCTCGCCGCCTTCCTGCCAGAGCATCAGCTTGCCCTTGCGCTCGGTGATCAGCGCGAAGGGCGTGCCGGGCAGGAAGGCCATGGCCCAGGGCTCTTCGAACTGCGCCACCTGGGTGACGGTGAAGCCCGGATCGCCTGCGGTCTTGGCTTCGGCGGCGGCGGCCTTATCCCCTGTCGACGCCGAGCCGCAGCTTGCGAGGCCGAGCGCGGCGAGGGATAGCGGGGTCATCCATGTCGAGATTCGCATGCCCGCAGTAACGCACAGACTTCGCCTGGGTGCCACTGGCCTGATCATCGGCGTCGACGAGGCCGGTCGCGGGCCGCTGGCGGGGCCGGTCGTCGCCGGCGCCGTGCTGCTGTGCAAGCCGCGCCCGAGCGGGCTCGACGATTCCAAGAAGCTCACGCGCGATCGCCGGGCCGAGCTCGAGGCGACGATCAAGCGCCGTTGCCGCTGGGCCGTCGGCGTGGTCGAGGTCGACGACATCGACCGCCTCAACATCTTCGGCGCGACGATGGCGGCGATGACCCTGGCGGTCGAAGCTTTGTGCAGCGCGATCGGCGAGGATCCGGCCGAGGTGCTGATCGACGGCAATCTCACGCCCGCGGGCCGCAACGCCGGCTGGCGCTGGCCGGCGCGGCCGATCGTCGGCGGCGACGCGATCGAGCCCTGCATCTCGGCCGCCTCGATCATCGCCAAGGAGCACCGCGATCGCCTGATGCGCGATCTCGCGGCCGAGCACCCGCACTACGGCTGGGAGCGCAACGCCGGCTACGGCACGCCCGAGCACCTCGCCGCGCTGCGGCTGCATGGCGCGACGCCGCACCACCGCCGCTCTTTCGCGCCGGTGGCGCAATTGGAGATGTCGGTATGAGCGGATTTACGGCAGCGGACGTTCCCGACCAGACGGGCCGGACGATCATCGTCACCGGCGCCAACACCGGGCTCGGCTACGAAGCCGCCAGGGTCCTCGCGGCCAAAGGCGCGCGCGTTCTGCTGGCCTGTCGCGATCAGGCCAAGGCCGAGGCGGCCATGGCGCAGATCCGTGCCGAGGCGCCCGCCGCGGATCTCGCCTTCCTGCCGCTCGACCAGGCCGATCTCGCCTCGGTCCGCCGCGCCGCCGATCTGGCCGCGCAGGAGCCGCGGATCGACGTGCTGCTCAACAACGCCGGCGTCATGTTCCCGCCGCTGACGCGCACCAAGGACGGCTTCGAGCTGCAGTTCGGGGTCAACCACCTCGGCACTTTCGCACTGACCGGCCTGTTGCTGCCCAAGCTCGCCGAGACGCCGGGTGCGCGCATCGTCGTCACCGCCAGCCTCGCGCACAACCGCGGCAAGCTGCAGTGGGACGATCTGGGTGCCGAGAAGGGCTACAACCGCACCGCGCGCTATTCGGACAGCAAGCTCGCCAACATGCTGCACTTCGCCGAACTCGATCGGCGGCTGCGCGCAGCAGGTTCGCCGGTGATCGCGGTGGGCTGCCACCCGGGCGTCGCCGCGACCGAGCTGATGCGCCACGCCGGACCGTTCCAGGTGTTCACGCCGCTGTTCGGCCTGTTTCTCAACACCGCCGAGCAGGGCGCCTGGCCCGCGCTCGAAGCGGCGACCGCGCCGGGCGTGCAGGGCGGCGAATATTACGGGCCGCAGGGGCTCGGTGAGATGCGCGGCCGTTCGGGCCTGGCCAGGCGAACCGCCGCCGCGAAGGATCCCGAACTCGCCCGGCGGCTGTGGGACGTGTCGGTCGCGATGACCGGGATCGATCCCGGTCTGGCGCCGGCCTGAAGATTTTTTTCGGCCCCAGAGTCCACAAAGCCACACCACAAGATATCGAGTCGCAAGTCCTTGCTTGGACTCAACATCCTGTGCCGGGCTTGCTCCGTTCTCATCGTCGTTGATGCCCCGTTAACCATCGTCCGCTAGGATTCCCGCGGAGTCGCGACTTGACGCGGACTCCGCGAGGACTCACCCTAGGCAGCAATTCAAGGGGGCTTCAGCGGGCGGTATGGTTCAGGTTGTGGAAAAGACGCGGGTGCGTGCGCGCCCGCTTCGTCAGGCGCGTGACGAGCGCGTCGTGGCGAAGGATCTGCCGCTCGGGCGGATCCTCGAAGGCGACTGCATCGAGGCGATGCGCAGCCTGCCCTCGGCCTCGGTCGACATGGTCTTCGCCGATCCGCCCTACAATCTCCAGCTCGGCGGCGATCTCAACCGTCCCGACGGCAGCCACGTCGACGCGGTCACCAACGACTGGGACAAGTTCGACAGCTTCGCCACTTACGACAAGTTCACCCGCGAATGGCTGGCCGAGGCGCGCCGCGTGCTCAAGCCCAACGGCTCGCTGTGGGTGATCGGCTCGTACCACAACATCTTCCGTGTCGGCGCGATCCTGCAGGACCTGGGCTTCTGGATCCTCAACGACATCGTCTGGCGCAAGGCCAACCCGATGCCCAATTTCAAGGGCACGCGCTTCACCAACGCCCACGAGACGCTGATCTGGGCGGGCATGGGCGAGAAGGCCAAGTACACCTTCAATTACCGTACGATGAAGACGCTCAACGACGAATTGCAGATGCGCTCGGACTGGGTCCTGCCGATCTGCTCGGGCCAGGAGCGGCTCAAGCGCGATGGCGCCAAGGCGCACCCGACGCAGAAGCCCGAAGCGCTGCTCTATCGCGTGATGCTGGCGACGACCAACAAGGGCGACGTCGTGCTCGACCCGTTCTTCGGAACGGGCACGACCGGCGCCGTCGCCAAACGCCTCGGCCGCGAATGGATCGGCTGCGAGCGCGAGAGCGTCTATCGCGAAGTCGCGCTCGAGCGCATCGAGATGGCGCTGCCGCTCGACGAATCGGCGCTGACCACGATGCAGAGCCCCAAGGCCGCGCCGAAGGTCGCTTTCGGCACCCTGGTCGAAACCGGCTGGATCGCGCCGGGCGCGCTGCTGACCGACAAGAAGCGCAAGATGAAGGCGACCGTCCATGCCGACGGTTCGCTGCGTACCCCGGCGGGCGAGACGGGCTCGATCCATGGCCTCGGCGCCAAGCTCCAGGGCGCGCCTTCGTGCAACGGCTGGTCGTTCTGGCACCTGGAGCACGAGGGCGAGATCAAGCCGATCGACGCGGTGCGGCAGCTCTATCTGCTGGCCACGGAACCATAAGCTCCGTCTGCCCCCTTTTTTCGTCACCCTGAACTCGTTTCAGGGTCCATTTCTCGGCTGGCTCTGCGGCGTCGGATGTGCGCAGGCGGCACCGTCGAGCTCAGGACGACAGCGCGGTGTTCGCGGCACGATGGATGCTGAAACAAGTTCAGCATGACGGGCTGGGAGGCTAAGGTTCGCGCATGACATACTACCTCCGCCCGATAGCGCTCGCCGAAAGTCCGCAGAGCGAGGAGGGCGAGACGCTGCGTCTGGCCGGCGGTCTCGCCTATGCCAGCCGCTTCGCGCTGATCGAGAGGTACGACGGCAAGATCGTCTCGCGGCGGCGGCTTTCGGCTGGCGATCTCAACGACTTGCCCGACGAAGTTCAGCCGCAGGTCGCGGCCTTCCGGCAGGCGCATGCGCCGCTGCAGTGCGGGCCGCGCACGCTGCGGCTCGATCAGCCGCAGGTCGTCGGCATCCTCAACGTCACGCCCGACAGCTTCTCAGACGGCGGCCAGTTCCTCGACGATCCCGAAGTCGCCAATGCCCACGCCGCAGCGATGCTCGAGGCCGGTGCGGCGATGATCGACGTCGGCGGCGAATCCACCCGCCCCGGCGCAGCGGCCGTCTGGGAGGGTGACGAGATCAAGCGCGTGGTGCCCGCGGTCGAGCGTCTCGCGGCCGCCGGCGCCGCGATCAGTGTCGACACGCGCCGGCCTGGGGTGATGGAAGCCGCGCTGGCCGCGGGGGCGCACATGATAAACGACGTCTCGGCCCTGCGCCACGATCCGCGCAGCCTCGAATTCGCCGCAAGCTCAGGTGCGCCGGTGATCCTGATGCACGCACCGGGGGATGGCGAGGATCTGCATGCGGGCGGCACCTACCGAGACGTCGTGCTCGACGTGTTCGACTGGCTCGCCGCGCGGCGCGATGCCGCTTTGGCCGCGGGCATCGCGCGCGACAGGATCGTGCTCGATCCGGGCATCGGCTTCGGCAAGTCGCTCCAGGACAATCTCGCGCTGATCAACGCGCTGCCGCTGTTCCACGCGCTGGGGCACCCGCTGATGCTCGGCGCCAGCCGCAAGCGGATGGTCGGCGCGCTGTCGAACGAAGCGCCCGCGCACCAGCGGCTCGGCGGCTCGCTGACCCTGGCGCTCAAGGGGCTCGATGCGGGGGTTCAGCTCCTGCGCGTCCACGATGTCGCGGAGACGGTCCAGGCCGTCCGAGTCTGGCGCGGCCTGCGCGACGCGGCGCTCACCGACTTCGGCCAGTTGCCGCCGCTTTGAAGGTCGTCGCCTAGAAGCTCGCCCCATCGACCTTCTGCAACGCGAGCGCGTCGAGATCGATGTCGGGCACGCAGCGCAGATTGACCGCGCGGATCGCAGCGCCGTTCTGCTCGCCCTCGGCGAAAGGCTCGGTGCCGCAGGTCGGGCAGAAGCGGTGCACGATCTTGTGCTTGTTGAACAGGTAGGTCTCGAGCGCCTCCTCGCCCTGATCGAGCGTGAACTGCTCGGCCGGAACGAAGGTCAGGAGGAAGCCCTTGCGGCGGCAATGCGAGCAATTGCACGACATCGCCTGCTGGGGTGCATCGCCCTGGACGGTAAAGGTCACCGCGCCGCAGTGGCAGGATCCGCTATAGGCCATCTCGATCTCCTTCTCGTATTCAGGCGGCTTCGACGCGCAGTCGCGTGATCCGCGTGGTCTTGAGCAGCCAGCGGCCGCCCTGCTTCTCATAGGTGTCGTGGTAATGACCATAGCCGGTCAGCCGCGCGAAAGGCGCGCCCGGGGGCATGAAGAATCGGTCGCTGAAGACCCAGATGCCGTTCGCGGTGGTCTCGCCGGTGATCTCGATCTCGCTCTGGTGGCCCTGGTGGACCGTGACGAGGCGCGGGCCGTCGCCGGGATCGAGATTGTCGGTCTGCCACGAATCGCGGCCACGCATGACGAGGTTCATCTGCGGCATGTGATCGGCGCCCGTGACCGGATCGGTGCAGCAGCCGTGGTAGTCGAGCACGCAGTCCTCGGCGAGGATCGAGCGGACCAGCGCGCCGTCGCCCGTGTCGACCCCACGCCAGTACCTGGCCTTGAGCTGCTTGATGTCCTCGATCGCGGCGAGCCGCTCGCTTTCCGTCATCCAGCCTCTCCATCACCTTGCGGCGATGGTAGGGCGGGTCAGGCGGCGTTGTCGATGCCGAGTTCGCTCAGCTTGCGGTAGAGCGTCGAACGGCCGATGCCGAGACGGCGCGCGACCTCGGTCATGCGACCGCGGTAGAGGCCGATGGCGAGGCGGATCACGTCGGCCTCGATCTCTTCGAGCGGGCGCAGGTTGCCGTCGGCGGTATAGAGCATCACGCCCGAGCTTTCGGGCACCGAGGCCGAGGTGCGGATCGGCTGGCCCGAGCCGAGCATGTTCGAAAGCTGCGGGAAATCTTCCGAGGTCAGCGCGTCGCCGTCGCAGAACACCGCGGCGCGGAACAGTACGGCCTGGAGCTGGCGGACGTTGCCCGGCCAGTCGTAGGCGGAGAGCAGCGCCAGCGCACCGTCGGTGATGCCGAGCTGACGCAGGCCCGGCTGTTCGCCGATGCGTGCGAGGAAATGGCGGCAGAGCGTGGACATGTCGCCCGGACGCTGGCGCAGTGGCGGCAGCGAGAGCGACACGCTCGAGATCGCCTGGAGCAGTTCGGGCAGGAAATGCCCGCCCGCGACCATGTCCTTGAGCGGCAGGTTGCTCGCCGCGATCAGGCGGACGTCGACCTTGAAGCTGTAGGGCGCGCCGATCGGGCGCACGTCGCCGCGCGTCAGCGATTCGACGAGGCGTTCCTGCATGGCCAGCGGCAGCCGGTCGATCTCGTCGATCGCGAGCGTGGCGCCGTCGCACTGCTGGATCGCGCCGATCTGGCGATCGAAAGCGCCGGCGAAGGCGCCCTTCTCGTGGCCGAACAGCACCGATTCGATCGAATTGACCGGGGTGGTGCCGACGTTGACGATCCGCAGCGGCGTCTTCGCGCGCGGGCTGGCCGCGTGCATCGCGCGGATCAGCATTTCCTTGCCCGAGCCGCTCTCGCCTTCGATCAGCACGGGCGAGTGGCTGCGCGCGGCCTTGGCCGCGACGGCGAGCGCCGCGCGGAAGGTCGGTGCGGCGCCGATCATCGCCTCGAAGTCGGGATTCGAGGGCATCTTCTCGGTGAGCGGGGCGAGCTCGTCGCGCGGGGCCTCGCGCGTGGTGGCGCTGCGCAGGGCTTCCATCAGGCGTTCGGGGGCGACGGGCTTGATCAGATAGTCGGTGGCGCCGGCGCGCATCGCCTCGACCGCGAGCAGCGGCGAGGCGCTGGTCGTCAGCATGAGGATCGGCAATTGCGGGCGGCGCGACTTGAGTTCGGCGATGAGGCCGCAGGCGTCGTCGCCGGGCACCCACTGGTCGAGGATGATCGCGGCCAGCTGCATGCCCTGGCGCGTGCCGAGCGTGGCGATCGCGGTTTCCGAATCGCGGGCGATGATCGTGCGCCAGCCCTCGCGTGCGGCGAGCGCCGAGATCAACCGGCACTGAGCCGGTTCATCGTCAATCAGCATGAGCAGGCGCTGCTCGAGTTCAGCCATGGTGCTGCGCTTATCCATCCCCTGTGAGCCATCGTGGATAGCGCGATCGGGTAAAGACGGGATTAAGGCTAAGCTTTCGGCTTCCTGCGCGCGGGTGCCGCCTACGGTTAAACCGGGCCGACTAGAACGGACGGGACTTGAGCGATGACCGGAGGGACGATAGAGGCGGGGCGAACACGATTTTCCAGTTCCAAGGATCGAAGACATGGCATCGGGCAACGACATGAAGGCGGCGAACGAAACCTACGAGGGTTTCATCGGCATGGTTAAGTGGGGCTCGATCGCCGTTGCGCTCATCGTGATCCTGGTCGTCGGCCTGATCGTCTCGCACAAGTGACCCTGCGGCTCGCCGTTCCCGCCGAACGGGAAAACGGAGAGTCACGGATCGCTGCGACACCGGAAACGGTTCGCAAATTCATCGCGCTTGGCGCCAGCGTTGCGGTGGAAACCGGCGCTGGGCTGAGTGCATCCCTATCGGATGAGGATTTCCGGGCAGCCGGCGCCGAGGTGGCGCCGCTGCCCGAAGTCATGCGCGGCGCGCAGGTCGTGCTCGGCGTGCAGGCCCCCGATCCGGCGCTGCTGGCCGGCGCGGCCGCGGGCGCCTGGATCGTCGCCACGCTCGATCCGTTCGCACGGCGCGAACGGATCGATGCCTATGCCGCGGCCGGCTTCGAGGCGCTGGCGATGGAATTCATGCCGCGCATCACGCGCGCGCAGTCGATGGACGTATTGTCCTCGCAATCGAATCTCTCGGGCTACAAGGCGGTGATCGAGGCGGCCAATCTCTACGGCCGCGCCTTTCCGCTGATGATGACCGCCGCAGGCACGGTCAGCGCCGCGCGGGTCTTCGTCATGGGCGTCGGCGTCGCGGGCCTTCAGGCGATCGCCACGGCGCGGCGCCTGGGCGCGCAGGTCTCGGCCACCGACGTGCGTTCGGCAACCCGGGAGCAGATCCTCTCGCTTGGCGCCAAGCCGGTCTTCGTCGACAGCGTTGCGGGTATCGAGGGCGAGGGCGCGGGTGGTTATGCCACCGAGATGTCGCCCGAATATCAGAAGGCCCAGGCCGAACTCGTCTCGGCGCACATCGCCAAGCAGGACATCGTCATCACCACGGCGCTGATCCCCGGCCGCGCCGCGCCGCGACTGGTCAGCGACGCGCAGATCGCCTCGATGAAGCCGGGCAGCGTGGTGTTCGACCTCGCCGTGGCGCAAGGCGGCAATGTCGAAGGCGCGGTGGCCGACGAGGTGGTCGAGCGTCATGGTGTCAAGATCATGGGGTTCGCCAACACCCCGGCGCGACTGCCGGCCGACGCCTCGGCGCTCTACGCGCGCAATCTCTACAACTTCCTCTCGGCTTTCTGGGACAAGGAGGCGGGCAAGCCCGTGCTCGACGCCGAGATCGGCGATGCCGTGCGGCTGACGCGCGGTGGCAGGGTGGTGAGCGAGAGGTTGGCGGGGTGAGGGTTTATCGCTCCAGATCCTCCCCTGCAAGGGGAGGGGGACCGCCGGCGCAGCCGGTGGTGGAGGGGTGTCCCCGCCAGCGGTTACACCCCTCCGTCAGCGCTGCGCGCTGCCACCTCCCCTTGCAGGGGAGGATCTGAATGTTGCAAGGGGCGGAGAAGGCGCAAAAACAGGCTCGGGTCTTGCGCCGGGAGATGTCGCTGCCCGAAGTATTGTTGTGGCAGAGGCTCAAGTCACGCCCGAACGGACTGAAATTCCGCAAGCAGCATCCCGCAGGTCCCTTCGTGCTCGACTTCTATTGTCACGAGGCGAGGTTGATCGTCGAAGTGGACGGCGCCGCTCACGACATGGGCGATCGGCCCGAGCGCGACGAAGCCCGCGATCGGCATTTCCACGCGCTCGGTTTTCACATTCTGCGCATCCCTGCGACTGACGTTCTGCGCGATCCCGACGAGATTGCCGCTGCCATCCTAGCCTATGCTCTCGGGAACCACTGAATGACCTTCATCGCCATCCTCTCGATCTTCGTCCTCGCCTGTTTCGTCGGCTATTACGTGGTCTGGTCGGTCACGCCGGCGCTGCACACGCCGCTGATGGCGGTGACCAATGCGATC
>SECS01000196.1 GCA_004211435.1 Novosphingobium sp.
AGCTGCGGATTGCCGACCGAAGGGCTATCGAGCCCACGATCTTCTCCGCGTCCCAAATCCCGAACCGCGACGGCATCAACGCTCGCGAGCTGAACGACAGCATTCCCGCCCACGAGGCCGCCGGTCGCCTGCCCGAGATCCACGGGCTTGGCGACGATCGGGCTCGAAATGACCTGACTGTCGTAGACTTCGCCGCTGCCGATCTCCTGCAGACCGCCGTCCGTCAGACCGCTATCGCCCGCATTGGCTTGGGGCTCTGTCGTCGTGACCGCGGGCGCCGGAGCGGCCTCGACCGCAGGCGGCATGTCACGCTGGGGCGAATCAATCTGACGCGTTTCCTGGCCCTGCACGGTCATGCGGAACAAGTCCGAGCTGCCCACGCTGGCGACCATGCCGGGCCGAATGATCTCGCTGGCTCCCCCGTCGAGCGTCGATGTCTCGACTGCGCCCTCGACGACCTGCAATGAGGTCCCCTCGCCCGTAACCGTGATCGAGAAGGTCGTGCCTTTGACCACGGCCGCGAGATAGGGGGTCTGCACACCGAAATGCGGCGCGCCCTGCTTCTCGATCTGGAAGATCGCGTTGCCCCACTCCTGGATAACCTGGAACAGGCCGCGACGCTCGGCGATTGCCGGAACGCGCACACGGCTACCCGGCGAGACCGTGGACTGGCCGCAATCCCGGCGGTCTCTCCCCATTGCGCCGTTTTCTAGGCGCTCCGCAGTTGCGTCGCGGTTTGCGCATATGGTTAATTTCGAACAAGTTTGACGAATTCGTAACAGCTTAGCCGCTAGGTCCATGGCGATGAATCGCGTCGTGAGCTTGCGCCGGAGCGCCCTGCCGCCAGTCGTGCTGGGTGCACTCGTGCTGTCCTGCGCTCCCGCGCAAGCCCAGAACCAGGGCGACGCCGCGGTCCGCGCGGACTCGACGCTGATCGCCACCGACCGTCAGCGCACTAGCGAGATCGAGCTCGCGCCGCAGGCCTCGGTCGCCATCGAAGCGCCCGCCGCGCAGGCGGACGCCGCGACGCACGCTGCGATCTTCATTGGCGCGATCTCGCTGTCGGGCCTCCAGTCTCTTTCTCCTGCCGACTTCTCCGACATCGTCGCGGCGCGGATCGGTCGGACCCTGTCGCCCGCCGAACTGAAGGAACTGACCGAAGCGGTCGCCGCACGTCTGCGCGCCAAGGGTTTTGCCTTCGCATCGGCCTGGATTGAGCCGCAACGGCTCACCACCGGCATTCTCGTCGTCAAAGTCGATGAAGGCCGCATCGACGAAGTCCGTTTCACCGGGCCGGCTCCGGCCGCCGCGCGCCGTGCGCTGGCGGCGCTGATCAACGGGAAGCCGGCACGGCTAGCCGAGGTCGAGCGCCGCCTGCTTATCGCCGGCGACATCGACGGCGTGCGTATCGGCGGCAGCCGCTACCTGCGCGAAGGCGGCAAGGGCGTATTGCTGGTCGACGCCAGGCATGACCGCTTCCAGGCGCGCGTCGCGTTCTCTAACCAGGGCACCCGGCCGATCGGCCGAGAGCAGGCGCGGATCGAGGCCGATTTCAACGGCCTGTTCGCGTCCGACGATTCGCTGACCCTGTCCTATTCGACCGCGCCCGCGCAGCCTCGCGAACTCCAGTTCGGCTATGCGCGCTATGCCAAGCGGATCAGCCCCGCGGGGACCGAACTGGCCCTGTCCGGTGCGATCTCGGTCACCCATCCCGGCGCCTATCTCGCGTCCTTCGATCTGCGCAACCGTTCGTGGTACGTCGCCGGCAGCGTGCTGGCGCCGCTGCTCCGCCGGCGCCGCGCCAGCTTCTGGCTCGAGGGCGAGCTCGGCTTGCGCGAGCTATCCCAATGGCGGAGCGGCCTGCTCATTCGCAACGACAAGGTCGCGACCGCCCGGCTGACGGTCCACGGCAATAGCGCGCTGGCGGGTGGCCGGCTGCGCGTCAGCACGACCCTGACGCAAGGTTTGGGACTGTTGGGCGCCACTCGGCCCGGCGATCCCCTTGCTTCGCGCCGCGATGCCGACGGTACCTTCTCCACCTTGTCCGCCTGGAGCGATTGGACCACCGACCTGGGCGGCAAGTTCAGCCTTAGGCTGGCAGCTGCCGGCCAGGTCGCCTCGCAGCCCCTGCTGATCAGCGAAGAAACGAGCCTCGGCGGCACGGCCTTCCTGCGCGGGTACGACTGGGGAGAGCGCACGGGGGACGAAGGCGTGATGGGGCTTGCCGAACTGCGCTATCTGATCGACCGCCCCTTGGGCCTGGCAAAACGCGCGCAGCTCTACGCCTTCGTCGACGGCGGCAGCCTCTACAACTTGCAACGCGGACAAGGCGGCGGCGCACTGGCCTCTGCCGGTGGCGGAATCCGGATGGATGTGACCCGGAATTTCGGCGCCACGTTCGAACTCGCCGTGCCGCTCAGCGGCCCTCGCTACGATACCGGCGACGAGAGCCCGAAGCTGAATTTTGGACTGGTCAGAAGCTTCTGACCGAGCGCACCGTACTTGGCGGTGCAGGGGAACGTTCGACCGCGTTCTGATCGAACCGCTTCACGTCCGCTTCATTAGAAAATCTCCCCGCCACATCGGGAAACATGGCGGGGAGACAGGGATGCTTGTTGACCCGGGTCGCTATTGGCCAACAGACGAGAGTCATTGAGAGGGCACCTCGTAAACAAGAGGTTAACGCCGCGATGGAGCGCCGCGGCACAGAGACGGGTGGAGATCGGCTGCGATTGCCATTGACGAGCGGTTTGAGTGAGGGCGGCGAGATGGCGGTCCTGGATGACCGCAAGGTCGCGGCTCCAGGCCCTGGCCTTCATCCGGCCGTCACTATCGAATGTTCAAGTCGAACATCGTCGAGCAGCCGCTCGATCGCGGCGCGTTGCCCATCGGTGCCGCTTAGTCTGACATCCCAGTTGCAGTGGGCATGTGTCTGCGTATCGCGCACGATCACCTTGCCAAGCGCCTGCTGCCATGTTTGCGAGGTGCTGCCCCTCTCCCGAACAAGGCGAGCGATAATCAGATGTTCGAGGTCGGAGGCGGTCATGCCGAGCGCTTAGCCGATGCCGGCGGCCAGACAACAGGCGTGTCCGCGCAAGATTGATGGAAAACATCCGGGGTCGAGGGATTATCTGCGGAGCGGTAAGTGTCAGCTAAGGTCGCGGATGCTGCGATTGTGCCATCGGCGTAAAGGAAGTCGCGATGGCCCCATTTTGCCGATTAGATTGACCCTCACTTCAGAGGCTGCGGTGACCGCGTTGATGTGAACATCCCGGCCTTGGAACGAAAAGCGCAGCCGAAGCGTAAAGTCTGCGGAGATGAGCGATGCTGAAATGTTCGATTTTGATGGTGACCGGCGCGGCGGCTTTGCTCGCAGGCGCGGCTGAGGCAAGACCGCGGTCGCCGCAAGAGCAATTGGATCGGATCACGGCGGGTCGGACTCCCGGCGAGCCGGTCGATTGCATATTTTTGCGCGAAATCAGCTCGAGCGAGATCATCGGCAACACGGCGATCGTCTACCGCCTCAACAACGGCACGATCGTGGTCAATCATCCAACGTCAGGCGCAAATTTTCTGAACCGCGGCGATGTTTTGGTGACGGACACCCATTCGTCTCAGCTTTGCAGCATCGACATCGTGCGTCTGGTCGACAATGGCACGCACACGCCCACCGGATCGGTCGGGCTCGGCAAGTTCATACCGTATTCCCGGGCTGGCCGAGGAAGGTAAGCCAGTTCCTGCCGGCATAGCCGACGCTCGGTGCCCCCAGCCAAGTCTTTGATAGCTGCATTACTTTCACCTCGAGGGAGCCATGCGAACCGCCTCGCGGTCCGGGCGCCTGGCGCCGCATCAGATGTGCACGGCGTGCAGTTTCCTGTAGGAGCCTTCCTCCCCTAACCACCATGCGAGACAAGAGGATTTGATGCGAGGATTCAAGGAACCGGGCTTCAACGACCGGGTTGCGGCCGCCAACAGCGCCAAGACCAAGGCTCTTGAGATGCTGAAGAACAAGCCCAAGCCTAGCGAGGCTGAACTCGCTGAACGTGCCGAACGCCAGCGGCAAAAGGAAGCCGCTGAAGCCGAGAAGCGCGCTGCCGCAGCGGCCGCTCGCGAAGCTGCGAAGATCGCAGAGGAACAGGCCCAGCGCGATGCCGCCGAAGCTGCTGCAGCGGCTGCCGAGGAAGCTCGCGCCGCTGCTGAGGCAGCTCGGCCCAAGCTGCCCACCGCCGAAGAGCTCAAGGCTGCGCGCGACGCTCGTTACGCTGCCCGCAAGGCGCGCAAACGCTAGGATGATTGCTCGCGAGCTTCTCCGCACCGCATAGTTGCCGGGCGTGCGGACCGGGTGAGCGGCCCGAAATGCAGGGGCGAGGCTATGTTCCAACGGAGCGATGGTGGACAGCGGGACGACAAAGAACTTCATCCTGAGATTGCTCAGAATGGCCATGTCCGTTCCCACCATTGCAGAGACTCGTTGAACGCCTTCTCGAACGCGATCAGCCCAACGATGACCTCGAAGCGAACCTTCGCTTGAGCAGGCAGCTGCTGAACGCCGGCGGGCGGGTCGTAGCCGGCGATCGCGCAGCCGTCCGATCCTCTCGGCTTCCGCCGTGATCGAGCCGGCGCATGCGGGCTCGATGCCCACGCGCGCCGGATGGCGAAACATGGAAAATCAAAGAGGCTCCGGCGGCGCCAGAGCCTCTTTGCGCAAGGTCGTCAGGATCCCTGGGCGGTCTGGCGGCCGACGTCCCGCAGCGTCTGGTGCGCGATCTTCACGACGTGGAGAGGAAGACCCGCCTGGCGCAGCTTCTGTGCAAGGTTCATCTGGACGCCCGAACCTTCGCAGATGACCGCTTCGACCGGCTTCAAACCGAGCAGGCGGTCGTTGCGCACGAAGGCCGCCCTGGCTCCGAGCCTGCGGTCGAGCCGGAACAGGATGACCTTGACGCCGCGCGATGC
>SECS01000064.1 GCA_004211435.1 Novosphingobium sp.
GTAAACATACGGGGCAAGAGAGAAATGCACAGAACACGCGCAATCCTGTTGTCGGGCACGGCGCTGCTCGCCAGCGCTGGCACCGCACATGCCGATACCGGCAGCGCCGCAGGCACGACTATCAGCAACACTGCGTCGGTGTCCTATACCGTGAACGGCACGCCGCAGACGACGAACTCGACGACGTCGAGCTTCGTGGTCGACCGCAAGGCCAATTTCACGGTGACCCTCGACCAGTCGGGTTTCACCCAGGGTACGGTCAACCAGCAGAACGTCTTCGTGAAGTTCAAGGTGACCAACACCACGAACGGCACGCAGGATTTCATTCTCGATCCCGATCAGCAGAACATCTCGCTGGGCATCCTGCCGGGCACCGACAATTTCGATCTGACCGGGCTCAAAGCCTATGTCGATAAGAACGGCAACGGAGTCTATGATCCCGGCATCGACACCGCCGAATATATCGACGAACTGGCGCCCGACGCGTCGGCGACGGTGTTCCTGGTCGGCAACGTGCCGAACTCGCAGAGCATCAACCTGGCCTTCACCTCGATGCACGTGACGATCGCCGCCGGCGGCACGGCCAACTCGCTGGGCTCCGCGCTGGTCGCCACCGATCTCAATCTCGCCAATGCCGACAACACTATCGACATCGTCTTCGCCGACGACGACAGCGACGCCGCCTATCTGGGCGACATCGCGCGCAACGGTCAGGGCCGCGCCTATGGCGGCATCCAGATCACCGCGAACAATGTCTCGCTCAGCGTGACCAAGACCGCGGCCGTGATTTCGGACGGAGTCAACGCGCTCCTTCCCAAGGCGCTGCCGGGCGCCGAAGTGCAATATTGCTTCGTCGTGCACAACGCGACTGCGAATACGGCCGCAACTTCGGTGGTGCTGAACGACGTCATTCCGGCGAACACGACCTATGTTCCAGGCTCGATCTCGCTCGGCCCGGTCGGCATTCTCGGCGCCTGCCTGCTCACCGGCACGACAGAGGACGACGACGACAGCGATTCGGGCGAAAGCGACGGCTACACCGCTTCGTTCAACGGCACTTCGAAGACGGTGACGATGAACATTCCGACCGTGGCCGGCGGCGCCTCGATCGGCGCCCTGTTCCACGTCAAGATCAACTAAGGACCGCGCAGCAAAAGGAAGGCCCCTCGCTCGGCCGCGCCATGCGCGGCAGGCAGGCCCCGACATGTCCGTTCTCCGGCATCTTGCGCGTATCATCGCCCTGGCCATTTGGCTGATCGCCGCCGTTCCGGCGTCGGCGGGCGATGTCGCGCAAGTGTCGAACACCGCGGTCATGCGCTTCCGCGAAGCGGGCGCGCAGCGTTCGGTCTCGTCGAACACCGTCACGCTCGGCGTGAACAGAACCAAACGACCGACGCGCCTCAACTTCCACCTGCCCCCCGTCGGCAGCATGTTCGATGGCGAAGCCTGCGAGACCACCCCCTCGCTGAAGTTCACGCCTGCGCCGATCGACGAAGCGATGCTGGCACGTTCTCCAGCGGCCCAGGTCCTCGACGTCGATGCGCCCGTCATCATGGTTCTCGAAAACGAGGCCGGCAACCACGATCCGCTAATCCGCGAACACTCGCAGGTGAAGGTCAGCACGGGCAAGGTCTCGCTCGTCGTCGATCTGCTCGAAACCGGTCCGAACACCGGCGTTTTCGCCGGAGGCATCCGTGAAAGGGGCGCCCATCCCGAATTCGCAGCCTGTGACGCCCGCCTCGAACGGGGCGCCTGGATCCAGCTCGACTTCTCCGAGGACGACTTCAGCTATTCTTCCACCTATTCCGAGCTTGTCGATCCGGCTGGGTACCTATTCGATTCCCAGACCGGCACGATGATCGATGGTGCCGAAATTTCACTTTACGACGAGAACGAACAATTGGCCGAAGTCTTTGGGGACGACGGCAAGAGCCGCTATCCCTCGACGGTCATCAGCGGGGGATCAACGACGGACGCGAGCGGCCGCGTCTATCGTTTCGGGCAGGGCAACTACCGCTTCCCGCTGGTGCGCAAAGGCCGCTACCATCTCCGCGTCAAGCCGCCGCCAGGCTACAGTGCGCCTTCCGCGCGACCGCGCCAGGAGTTGGCCAAGCTCAAGGATCCGCGCGGACGGCCCTTCATCCTCAACGACGCCTCCTACGGAAATACCTTTCTCATCGAGAGCGATGATCCTTTCTATTCGGACATCCCCATGGATCGGCAGGGCGAAACCAAGCTCTTGCTGACGAAGGCCGCCTCCGTGCGCGAAGCTTCGCCCGGCGACTTCGTCCAGTATCGCGTGACCGTCGCCAACCGCGGCGAAGTCGCCGCGAGATCGGTCCATGTCACCGATCTGCTGCCGCAGGGGCTGCGCTACGAGCGCGGCTCGACGCGCGGTGCCGATGAGCCTGAAGTCGCGAGCGACGGCCGCTCGATGGCCTTCCTGATCCCGACGATCGCCGCCGGCACCTCGATCGATCTCAGCTATATCGTCACAGTTGCCCCCGGCGCGCCGCGCGGCGAGGCGGTGAACCGCGTCCTGGCCTCGGGCGAAGGGGGCCTGACCGGCAACGAGGCCGCTGCCCCCGTCCGTATCAAGGCCCTGCTGTTCACCGACGGATTCACTCTGATCGGGCGCGTCACCGAGGGCGGCTGCGGCGATCCCTCGGCCAAGCGCAAGGGCGTCCCCAACATCCGCCTGATGCTCGAGGACGGCACTTTCGTCATCACCGACAAGGACGGACTCTACCATGTCGAGGGCATTCGCCCGGGGCGCCACGTCCTTCAACTCGACACTGCCAGCCTGCCTGCAACGCACGAGCCCGTCGCCTGCGACGCCGATACCCGTCAAGCCGGTAGTGCCATTTCCCGCTTCGTCGAGAGCGACGGCGGCCTGCTCAAGCGCGTCGACTTCCAGCTTCGTCCAACTGGCCGCGAGGTCGAGATCGTCAGCAGCCTTCCGGTTGTCGCTTCCGACGCTCACGCAGCCGGTAGCCGCGATTGGCTGCCGTTCGAGCAGCCCGGCATCGCCATGCTGTTCCCGGAAGTCGATCATAATCCGCGCGCTCCGACGCTGCGCGTCGTGATCAAACACTATCCCGATCAGCGCGTGGCACTGCGCCTCAATGGCAAGCCGATCGATCCACTCGCCTTCGACACGACCGACGCCGATGCCGCACGCAACGTCGCGATCTCGCGCTGGACCGGCCTGCCGCTCGAAGAAGGCGACAACCAGCTCGAAGCTCGCGTGCTCGCCGCCGACGGCACGCTGGTCGAGACGTTGACGCGCACGGTCCACGCCGCGGGCGCTGCCGTGACCGCCACCTTCGTGCCCGAGAAGAGTCTGCTCGTCGCCGACGGCCTGACCCGCCCGTTGATCGCGGTGCGGCTGACCGACCGCGCGGGCAAGCCTGCTCGCGACGGCACGACCGTGGCCTTCCGCGTCGACCAGCCCTATGTCGCGGCGGCCGAGGTCGAACTGCAGCAGGCGCGCCAGCTCGCCGGTACCGACGGCGCCGACGCCACGGCCCGCGTCACGGGCGACGACGGCCTGGCCTTCATCGCGCTCGAGCCCACAACCCAGGCTGGTGCGGTCCACGCCACGCTTGCGCTCGGAGATCGCGACGCTGTGCGGACCGGCGACATCCGCGCCTGGCTCGCTGCCGCACAGAAGGACTGGATGATCGTCGGCTTCGGTTCGGGCACGATCGGCTACGACACGCTCAAGACGCGTTCGAGCACCCTGCCCCGCGGCGAACGCGGCAAGCTCGTCACCGACGGCCAGCTCGCCTTCTATGCCAAAGGTCGTATCAAGGGCTCTTGGCTGCTGACTCTGGCCTATGACAGCGACCGCAGCTTCGATCCCGACCGCGGCCTGCTCGGCACGATCGACCCGAACCGCTACTACACGGTCTATGGCGACGGTTCGCGCCAGGGCTACGATGCACCCACGCGCCGCAAGCTCTACGTCCGCCTCGAGCGCCGCGAATTCTACGCGCTGTTCGGCGATTTCGAGACCGGCCTGACCCGCACCCATCTCGGCCGCTACAGCCGCACGCTCAACGGCGCCAAGGTCGAGTATCAAGGCAAAACCGTCAGCTTCACCGGCTTCGCCGCGCACAGCGAAGAGCGCTATGCCCGCGACGAATTCCAGGGCAACGGCCTGTCCGGCCCCTATCGCCTCTCGGCACGCGACATCATCCCCAACAGCGACAAGCTGCGCGTGGAAACCCGCGACCGCCTGCGCCCGGAACTGGTGGTATCGAGCGAACTGCTGACGCGTCACATCGACTACGACATCGACATAGCATCGGGCACGATCCGCTTCCGCCAGCCCGTGCTGAGCCGCGACGCCCAGCTCAACCCGATCTTCGTCGTCGTCGAATACGAGACCTTCGGCCAGGGCAAGAAGCTCGTCTCCGGCGGTCGCGCCGCGGCGAGCCTCGCCCGGGGCAAGATCGAGCTGGGCGCCAGCGCCATCCGCGACGAAAGCCTTGGCGAAGGCAACGGCACGATCGCCGCCGTCGACATCAGAGCCAAACCGACGAAGAATACCGAACTGCGCGGAGAAATCGCAACCGGCGGTCGTCAGGGCATCAATTCGGGCCGCGCCTGGCTGGCCGAGGCCGAGCATCACGGTCAGTCGCTCGACGTGCTCGTCTATGCCCGCCAGCAGGACCGCGGCTTCGGCCTCGGCCAGCAGAACCTGATCGAGGCCGGTACGCGCAAAGTCGGCGCCGACGGCTCCTGGCGCCTGAACGACAAGCTGACCTTCACCGGCGCGATGTGGCATCAGCAGCAGCTCGACGCACCGGGCACGCGCACTGCCGCCGACGCCCGCCTCGAATACCGTCGCCAGGGCGGCGCGATCTTTGTCGGCGGCCAACTCGCGCTCGATCGCGGCATGGATGGCAAGGAGCGCAATTCCAAGCTGCTCACGATCGGCGGCAGCCAGGCGCTGTTCGACGGGAAGGTCGAGATTTCGGGCCAGACGCAGTTCGCGCCCGGCGGCGACAAGGCCAGCACCGACTTCCCCGTCCGCCACCAGATCAACGCCGCCTGGCGCGTCAAGGACGGCATCCGTCTGCTCGGCGGCTACGAGATCGCCAAGGGCGACGACTATACCGCGCACACCGCGCGCGTTGGCTTCGATGTCGCACCCTGGACAGGCGCCAAGCTTACCTCGACGCTCAATCAGCAGGCCGTGGCCGAAGACGGACGTCGCACTTTCGCGCAGTACGGCCTCAGCCAGTCGCTGCCGCTCGGTGCTCACTGGACGATCGACGCCTCGCTCGACGCCAGCAACACGGTCAGCGGCAAGGTCTCGAAGAACGCCGCGATCGGCGCGTTCCAGCCGATCGGCGTCGGAAGTGGGTTTGCCGGCCAGAACGATGCGGGCGATTTCACCGCCGTGACGCTCGGCGCGACCTATCGCGCGGCGCGCTGGTCGTGGAACGGCCGCGTCGAATACCGTCGCGGCGACAAGGACAATCGCTGGAACCTGACCACCAGCGTCCTGCGCTCGCTCGGCGAAGGCAAGACCCTGGCGGCGGGCCTGCGCTATTCGCGGCTCCGCCAGCGCGACGGCGCGACCGGCTCGTCGCTCAATGCCGACCTGGCGCTGGCGCTGCGGCCGCTCGACAGCCGCTGGTCGCTGCTCGAACGCCTCGAATTCCGTAGCGACAAGGCCGATGCCGGAATTACTGCGGGCAACGCCCTCGGCATCTCGACCGGCATCGGCGGCTTTCAGTCGACCCTGCGCGTGGTCAACAACCTCGCGGTCAACTACCGCAGCGGCGCTGAAGGCGACGGCCACGGCTTCGAGGCCACGCTATACTACGGCTCGAAGTGGGTGCGCGGCAGCTTCGGCGACGACGATTACACCGGCTATGTCGACGTCATCGGCTTCGATCTGCGCAAGGATCTGGGCCGCCGCTTCGATATCGGCGTACAGGGATCGATGCAGCACGCCTGGAACCGCGGCGCCAAGGCTTTCAGCTTCGGTCCCTCGGCCGGTTTCTCGCCGGGCGGCAACCTCTGGGTCAGCGCCGGCTACAACGTCGCTGGCTATCGCGACCGCGACTTCGAGAATGACCGTTACACCCGCCAGGGCGCCTATCTGACGATGCGGCTGAAGTTCGACCAGGCTTCGATCGGTCGCGCGCTGGGGAAAGCCCGGTGATGCGCCACCTTCTCCTCCCTCTTCTCGCGCTCGTCAGCACCTCGCCGGCGCTGGCCGACCCGCTAACGATCACCAAGACGGCGACGGTGATCTCGGACCCGCTCGGCTATACCGCGACGCCGCGTTCGCTGCCGGGGGCCGTCGTCGATTACAAGGTTCTCTATGTAAATCCGAACGCGAACTGGCTTTGGCCCGTCCGCAACATCGTCAGCGAGGATCTGCTGCCGGCAAACGTGATCCTGCGCGTGACGGACATCGCGACCGCGGGCAAAGGCCCGGTCGAATTCTTAGACGGCAGCCTGCTTGGCACCGGACTTGGCGGCAGCGGGCTCAGCTATACCTTCACCAGCCTGGCCAGCACCACGGATGGGATCGACTTCTACAACGGCACCACCTGGACCTACACGCCGCAGCCCGATGCCGGCGGCTACGACGCCAACGTCCGCGGCATCCGCGTCCGCACCACCTCCACGTTCAACACCGGCACCCAGTTCCAGTTGCGCTTCCGCGTCAAGATTCGCTGAAAACAAGGATAGAAATGACCCATTCGAGTGCCCCGTCCCATTCCGCCGGCCGCGATGATCTGCCTTTCGGCGAGCGCAGACGCGAGGGCCGCGCCAATCTTACCGCATCGGGCATGCTGATCGTCTCGGGCGACGAGCACGCCTGCCGCGTTCGCGACTTGTCGCCGCACGGCCTGCGCGCCGATGGCCCGGGCCTGCCTCAGCCTGGCCAGCGCGTCCACATCGAGATACCGGGCCTTTCACGCGTGGCCGCTGTGGCCATATGGCGCATCGACGGCCGATGCGGACTGCGTTTCGAGGCGCGCCAGGACGTGCACCTGGCGCTGGCAGGGCGGGCGAAACCTTTGGCCTAGCTTCGGCGGATCACGTCTCGTCGAGGATTTCCTCGACGCGCTTGGGAAAGCCCTGAATGTCGAAGGGCTTGGTGACGATCTGCATGCCCGGCGAAAGCCAGTCGTCGTCGCCCGTCGCCGCATGGGCATAGCCGGTAACGAAAATGATCTTGAGCGAGGCGTCGAGCGCGCGCCCGGCATCGGCGAGTTGCCTTCCGTTCAACCCCGGCAGGCCGACGTCGGTGATCAGCAGGTCGATCGCCTCGCCGCCGCGCAGGATTTCCAGCCCTGCCGCGCCGTTGTCTGCCTCTAGCACGCGGTGGCCGGCCTCTTCGAGAACGTCGACCAGCAGCATGCGCACCGCCGGCTCGTCCTCCACCACCAGGATCGTGCGCTGCTGATCGGCCTGGACCACCTCCGGCTTCAGGCTCGGCACCAATCCGGGTGCGAGATCGCCCTCGGCCCAGGGCAGGCAGAGGCGAACCGTCGTGCCCCGGCCGACCGCACTTTCGATCTCGACGAAACCATCGGACTGGCGCGCGAAGCCGTAGACCATCGATAGACCCAGGCCCGTGCCCGAACCGATGGGTTTGGTCGTGAAGAACGGTTCGAACACTTTCTCGATCGTGCCCGGTGCCATGCCGCAACCTTCGTCGCGCACCGTGACCGCGACATAGGTTCCCGGCTGCGCGAACTGGCCGTGCGCGACTTGCGCCGAGACGACCGCATGGAGCCCGGTCTCGATGACGAGCTTGCCCCCGTGCGGCATCGCGTCGCGCGCGTTGATCACCAGATTCAGCACGGCGTTCTCGAGCTGATTGGGATCGCACTTGGTAACGAGCGCCTCGTCGTCGCAGCGCAGTTCGAGGCTGACGGCTTCGCCGAGCGACTGATGGATCAGATCGGTCATCCCGCCGATGAGCATCGCGGGTTCGACGAGACGCGGATCGAGCGGTTGACGGCGGGAGAAGGCCAGCAGCCGCTGAGTCAGCGCAGCCGCGCGCTGGGCGGACTCGATCGCAGCCTGCGAATAGCGCTCGAGCCCATCGAACCGGCCTTGCGCGATGCGGCGCTGCATGAGATCGAGCGAACCGACGATTCCGGTCAGCAGATTGTTGAAATCGTGGGCGATCCCGCCGGTAAGCTGACCGACGGCCTCCATCTTCTGCGCCTGACGCAGCGCATCCTCGGCCGCCGACAGCGCCGCCGCACCAGCCTTCTGTTCGGTGACGTCCCGGCCATAGGCATAGACGAGGTCATCCTCCATCGCCGTGTGCCACGATACCCAGCGATAGCTGCCGTCGCGCGTGCGGAAACGGTTCTCGTAACCGGTGAGATCGCCCTCACCCAGGGCCGTCGCGAGCGCCGCCGTGCTGCTTTCGAGATCGTCGGACATGATGAAATCGGCAAAGGGATGGCCCACGACCTCGTCGGCGCGGTGGCCGAAGACGGTCTCCCAAGAAGGGCTTACCGCTCGGAAAATGCCGGCGGAATCGACCACGACGATGAGGTCACGGCTGTGCGCCCAGATACGGTCGGCGCGTCGGCGCTCGGCTTCGAAAGCCGCGATATTGGCGAGGGCACCGCTGATCTGCCCGGCGATCAGTCGGCCGAAGTCAGCGATATCGGGATCGTCGCGACGATATGGGTTGAGACCGAGGAACAGCCTGCCGAATACCGGCTGATCGCCCGTTCCGGGAACCGGCAGGATCAGCGCCTCGCGTGGAGGGATCGACCAGGCCCCCGTCGGCCAACTATGCGCGGGATCGAGCCGGACGAGACCACCTTCGCGCAACGACGGAGGCTCTTCGGGCCAGACATGGTCGGCGCCTGGTGCGCCATCGTCGCAGCAAGAGAAGCTTTCGCTGCTCTCGCCATGGGCGAGTTTGATCAAGGCAAACGGAAAGTCGCGGCGGTTCGTCCCGAACACGTCGCAGACCGCGCGGCGAACCTGGGCCCTGTCGGTGGTTCCGACCAAGCCCATTCCGAGTTGGCGGAGAGTCTCGAGCCGCCGCTCGCCGATGATCCGCTCGGTCTCCTCGCTGACCACGCAGAGCATGCCCTGAACCGTACCCTCGGTGCCGTAGAGCGGGCTGTAGGAAAAGCTGTGATAGGTTTCTTCTTGATAGCCACTGCGCTCGAGCAGCAGCATCAGTGCCTGATTCCAGGTCGACTCTCCGGCACGCACACGCCCGACCTGATCGGCTACGTCGTCGTAGACCTCCGCCCAGACCTCTTGAAACGGGCGACCCAGCGCGTGCGGATGCTTGACCCCAAGCGTGGGGATATAGGCGTCGTTGTAGAAGAAATGCAGGTCATCGCCCCAGCCCAGCCACATCTCGAAGCGCGAGGTGAGCAGCATGCGCAGCGGAATCTTAAGGCCGTCCGGCCAGGATCGCGGATCACCGAGCGGCGTCGCGGTCCAATCGTGCGCGCGCATGGACAGCGCCATCTCCGAACTGCCGGGGAAGATGTCTTCCAAGTCGTTACCAAGGAACCGAAACATCCAACCCCCGCGCTGCCGGTACCTTCTACAACGCATCGATGGCGGATTCGATGCAATATCGCCAAGCTTGGCGTGTAGTTACCCGTCCGGCGTGATCAGAGTCCGATCTTGTCGAGCGCCACGGTGAGTTCGGCGCTCATCGCCGCCTCATCCTTGGGGCTCAGTCGATTGAGCACGGTCTGGACGCGCGTCTGCGCGACCTGCAGGGTCTTGTGCCGCACCTCGCGCGTGGCATTGGTCCGCCAGGAACGGCTCCCGCCAAGCAGGGCTGCCCATTTGGCTTCTTCGGCGGCGAGCACAGCCAAGGCGAGGCGTAGACCGTCGCGGCGGCCATGGGCGTATTCGTCTGACATCGGACCGCTCTGCCAGAAGAGTACCGATCCGTCACCTGCAGCCCTGAGCCTTCGACCTGCCGACAGGCAGGCCGAAGGCTCTTAACATCAGTCGGCCATGGCGCCGAAGCGGAACTTCAGCCGCATGCCGTACATGCGCGGCATGCCGAGGCTCGCATATTCCACGCCGGTCGACTGCCAGCCGCCGCCGAGGAAGGTGTAGTATTTCTCGTTGGTCACGTTGGTGACAAAGGCGGCCAGATCGATCGGCGAGCCGGCAATGCCATTCCACGCGAGGTTGAGGTTGAGCAGGTCGAAGGCGGGAACCGTGCCGAACGGCGTTACCGCCGAGGCCGAAGTGACCTGGCTCGACGTGTGCACGTAGGTCGCGCTGATCGTGACCTTGCCGACGCTCTCGTCGAGCGGCAGTCGGATCGACGGTGTGAGCGAGAGTTTGTGCTTGGGCGAGAGCGGCAGCGGCCCGCCGAGGTCCGAGTTCGGCGTTGCCGGCAGATAGCCCGGGAAGTTCACCGGGATGAAGCTCTTCAGCTGGGTATCGAGATAGGTATAGCCCACTCCGAGGCTGAAGGCCGAGTAGCTGGCCAGGGCATCGATTTCGAAGCCCTGAATGCGCGACTTGCCGGCGTTGACGATGGCCTGGGCCGGCGAGGCGGTCGACCCCGGCGAGGGAATCAGCGAGGCGGCGAGCTGCTGGTCGCTGAAGTCGTTGTAGAAGCCGGCAATGTTGAAATAGCCGCTGAAGTCGCCGCGGAACGAGAGCTTCGCGCCGATTTCATAGCTTTCGACCTTTTCGGGGCCCCAGCCCTGCGGGATCGTGTTCGAAGCGTTGATGTTGCCCTGACGATAGCCGCGCGCATACTTGGCATAGAGCATGACGTCGTCGGTCGGCTTGTAGTCCAGGTTGATCAGCCAGGTCGGCTTCTTGGTCGTCTGGCTTGCGCTCGACGCCGGCAGCGCGCTGACGCAGGACTCGCCGCTGGGCGCCGGGACGGCATTGTTCGCGGCGCAAACCGCATTGTACTGGTTGGGCGCGAAGAAGAAGAGCTGGCGCGTGCCGCCCTGCGCCCGCGTCTTGTCGATCGTGTAGCGAAGGCCACCGGTCAGGGAGAGTTGATCGGTCAGCTTGTAGGTCGCCTGGCCGAAGAAGCCGATGTTCTCGTACCAGTAGCGCGTCAGCGAGTTCTGCAGCAGGCTGGGAATCTGTGGCGAGCCGAAGGTGTTGATCGGCGTGCACTGCAATTGGCCGACGTTCGAGCACGACAGCGTCGCGAGGAACGGCAGCAATGTCCCCGCCGGCAGGCCCAGTCCTGCAGGCGCGGGCGAATAGTTGACGTAGCTGATGTTGGAATAGGTACCCTGGAACGGGCTCAGCGGATCGGCACGCTCGTAATAGCCACCCAGAACGTAGTCGAGCCGGCCGTCGCCCGACTTGCCCTGAATCTGGAATTCCTCGGTAAAGGTCGCCTGCTCGACGTTGGCTAGACCCTGCGCCGGATAGACGCCGACCCAGGTGAAGGGCAGACCCGTCCAGGCTGGGTTCGGGCTGGCCGGGAAAGTGTAATTGTCGTTGCCGATCAGCAGGCTCTGCTTCTGGCGGAACTGCTGGTAGCTGGCGATGTTCTTCAGGGTGACCGTGTCGCTGACGCGCCACGTCGTGGTGTTGGTCACGCCCCACTGCTTGATCTTGAGGAAGGGATCGGCGTTGCCCGATTCCACGTCCCAGAAGCCATCGCCCCGCGCGCGCTGGCGCGCCACGGTGCCGGCACAAGCGAGCGGCGCGAGGAACGAGGCGGTGGACGCGAGAGTCTGTCCGGGCAGGTTGACCTGCGGTGAGCCCGGCAGCGGATAGCGCGAGCGGTCGACACCGGCATCGCAACCGACGGCGTTGACGGCGATGATCTTGCCGAAGGTGCCGTTGGTGGTCGATTCGCTATAGCGCGCGATCAGGTAGTTCTCGAGATCGGGCGTCAAATCGGCCACGATCGCGCCGCGGATCGCCCAGTAGTCGACGTCGTCATAGTCGGCGGGTCCGATGCCCGACCTGTTGCGGACGAAGCCGTCGCGCTTCTGCCGTTCGAAGCCCAGGCGGACCTTGAAAGTATCGGCCAGGGGCACGTTGAGCACGCCCTGGAGCCGATACATGTCGAAGTTGCCGATCGAGCCCTCGATATAGCCGCCGAGTTCGTCGGTCGGCTTCTGCGGCACGATCAGCACCGCGCCGCCCGTGGTGTTGCGCCCGAACAAGGTACCCTGCGGCCCCTTGAGCACCTGCACGTTCTGCAGGTCGAAGAACTGGCCGACGCCGGCACCGTTGCCGCCGGCCGTGCCGCCGTTGGCGCGCGGGCCGATCACGTCGGCGAAATAGGTCGCGACCGAAGGCGAGGTGAAGTTCTCCTGGGTGAAGCCGCGGATCGCGAAGGCGGCAGTCTCGGCGCCGAAGCGCGAGTTGGCCGAGAGCGAGGGCGTATAGGTGGCCAGGTCGTTGCCCGAGACGATGTTGCGCGCCGTGACCTGCTCTTGGTTGAACACCGTCATCGAGATCGGCACGTCCTGCAGACGTTCCTCGGTACGACGGGCGGTCACGATGATGTCGCCTGCTCCTGCGCCGTTGTCCGACGCGTCCTGCGCCATAGCCGGTGCTACCCAGGTCAACGCGGTCGTCGCCACCAAGGCGCACGTGATCGATGCTCTCATGCCTCTCACTCCCATCCTGTTCCCAATGCGCATCCCCGCCTGCCTTTGCCGGCAAATCAGGAACGGCGTTCTCGAAACCTGACGCATTCTCTTTTCAAGCGCAACCGCGATCCAATGTATTCATCGAGTTCGGGTCAAATACTGGCAATTCTGCAACGTAGCGTTCGATTGAATCACAATTGGCCCGACACAACGCATCAACTTGGCAAGGCTTGCGAAGCCGCTGATTGCGCTAACATCAATCAAAATCACGTGATTCGTTCAGCCCATGCAATCCTGCGCCACGGCCCGCCGTATTCCGCGCCCCCAAAAGGGTAACAGGTGGCCAGAGCCAATAGGGGACGAGCCGGGTCGCGCGGGTAAGAAAATGTATCCCAGCGTACGGTCTCAAATCGCACGACGCGATAACGCTCCTCGGTCCCGGTGACATATTGCAGGGTGATCTCGTCGCCCGCGAGGAGATCGCGGACAAAAAGGAAATGTGTGTCGCGATGCGCAGCGAGAACGGTGACTGGACTGGCCGCGTCGCCCTGCTTGAGCACGGCCGGCCCGCGTGCGAGTTGCTCGTGCGTCGCCGCGCCGGCTAAGACGATCTCCTCGACGCCGAGTCGGGCCACTGTGATCCGCGCGATCGGACCGCTGGCCGGCAGTGCCAGGGCTGTCGCAGCGGGTGCGCCGACCGGACGAATCCGACGGATCGCCTGCCCGCGCGCCGCCTGTTGCGTGGCAAGTGTGGTGCGATGGGACTCGAGCCGGCGCGTGAACTCGCGCGCCAGCCCATCCTGGGCCAGCCCGGCGCGGACCGGGACCGCGACACCCTGCGTCACGGAACCGAGACCCGCGATGCAAAGCGCCAGCGAAGCGGCGGCAATCACGCCGCGCGCGCCGCGGTGCCAGCCTGCCGCGCTCACGAGCGCAGCTCCACGACGTGGCGACGGCGCAGGGTCATCAGGCCGACGAGCCCCAAACCGAGCAAGGTCAGTCCACGATAGATGGCGCCGAGGAAACCGGTGGCGGTCTGCGGCAGTTCCATCATCTGCTCCTGCTCGGGCGGCGGGGCACTGGCGGCCGGAAGGGGCGCGTCGCGACCGAGCAACCCGTCGAAATCCCAGCCCTTGGGCAGCAGCAACGGCAACTCTTCTTGCTTCAGCCGCGCGCCGTCGGGCCGCGCCGGCGTCTCGTCGACCGCGACGAGGCTCGTCTGGGTAGTGACGATCTCGTAGGTCAGGCCCAGTTCGGCGATCGCCGCATCGGCCGCCTCGCTCTCGAGCTGTCCCGACCAGCGCTGCGCCTCGACATCGCCGATCTTGCGGTTGGCCCAGAGCCGCGCGACCGAGGGGCTTTCCACCGACCGGCCGAGATCGACGCTCTGGCTCCATGGCTTGTTGCCGATCTTGCCGGTGACCACGAGCCTGCCCTCGATCCGGTCACCCCTGCCCAGCAGCACCAGCGGCTCGCCGGCGTAGAGATCGGGCAGACGCTCCGGCGTCAGCGACAGCGCCGATCCTTCGACTCTCACCGCCAACTCGCGCACCGCCGGGGCGGTCAGGCGGTTGAGCAGCGCGGTCATCCTGGCCATGACCTCGGCGCCGTCGCCGATGTTGGTATAGGTACCACGCCCGGTCTCGGCCATGCGGTGCATGAGGAAGTTGTTCGGGGCCGAACCGATGCCGACCATGAACACGCGGCTGCGGCCGGCCTTTGCAGCGATTTCGGCCATCATTTCCTTCTCGTTGGAGATCGAGCCGTCGGTCAGGAAAATGACCTGGCGCAGGCCCGGATCCTCGGGGTGATCGTCGATCAGCGCGGCCTTGAGCGCGGGCAACATCTCGGTACCGCCGGCAGCCTCGAGCCCTTCGGTGAAGCGCCGAGCGAGGGCGATCTGCTCGGCGCTGGCGAGGGTCGAATGCTCGAACAGCTGGGTCATCGTGTCGTCGAAGCGGATCACGTTGAAGCGATCCTCGGGGCGTAGGGTGCCGAGCGCGTGCAGCAGGCTCTGCTTGGCCGCAGCCATCGATTCTCCGCTCATCGATCCCGAATTGTCGATGACGAAGATCATCTCACGCGGCGCCAGCTGGCCCGGCTCGACCTTGGCCTGCGGGGTGATCGTGGCCATCACGTATTGCTGGTTGCCCAGCGTCTGGCGGAACAGGCCGATCGTCGGATCGGCGCTGGCCGAGCGCCAGCGCAGTTCGAAGTCGCGGTCAGCCGGCTCCTCACCCGCGGCGAGGGTGACCGTGCGCTCGGCCGGGCCGGCCTCGACGACCGAAATCTTGTGGTAGGGGCTGATGACGTTGGCAGGCACGAAGCCCGGCGCCAGATGCACGGTGATCGACACCGGATTGAGCGAGCGCCCCAGCGCCGGATCGGCAAGCGGCGCGATTACGCGCGCGGCGTCGGCCGTTGCGGCACCGTCGGTCAGGCTGTGCGGCGGCACGTAGCGCGGGCCGACCACGAGCGGCAGCCGCATCGCGAACTCGCCGCCGAGCTGGCGGACGGGCGCCTGATACTCGATCGCAATCAGCACGGTCTCGCCCGGGCCGATGTTGGCCACCGAATTGCGGAACAGGTTGGGCCGGTCGCTCTCGACGAGGCCCGCCTTGCGGCCTTCGGCCTTGGCCTGATCGTAAATCTCGCGCGCTTCCTGACGACGCTTGATCTTTCCGAGGATCACACGCTGGCCGACGACCATCTTGAGCGTATCGACCGCGCCGTCGTCGGGCAGCGGATAGAGGTAGGTCGCCTCCATCCACTTGTCGCTGGTGTTGCGGAAGGCCTGGGTGACGCGCACGCGCAGGATCTGGCCCGAGACGGTGACGTCCATGTCGGTGCCGAGGCGTACCGCGGGCAGCGCCGAGGCGAGGCCCTTGCCCTGGAGCATCAGCGCGCCGCCGGCGGCGGGGTCCTGCCCGTCCTGCGCGCGGGCGTGGGTCGAGACCAGACACGAGATCACGACCGCGACCAGGGTGATCGTGCCGACACTCAGGCGCTTGCGGGTCTCGCGGTGCGACATGGGGCGAAGGGGGGGATGCAGCAACATGGGCTTGGCTCCGTTCTGTGGAGCCTCTCGACTAGGCATTGGCACCGCCGGACAGCCACGCGAAATGTCCGCCAGTTTCGTCAGGCGGCGGCGCATTCGGACGGCGCTGTGCAAGGCGCTTGACGCGATGTGCGGAAATGTGCGGACTTGTCCGGCGTTTCGGCTAGGGTGTTGGCGATGACCGAACTGCGCAGCGCCGAGAACGAGACCATCGCCACGCGGCTGCGCGAGGAGCTGGCGCGGCGACGCATCTCGCGCCAGGCGCTCGCCGACATGGCGCGGATTAGCCTTTCTACGCTCGAAAAGGCGCTATCGGGCGCCCGGCCCTTCACCCTCGCCACGGTGGTGCGGATCGAGGACGTGCTCGGCGCCTCGCTGCGCCAGCAAGCGGCTGCGGCGCCAGGGCTTGAGGCGATATTCGCGCCCGAGGGGATGGGGTCCTACAGCCGGCCGGCGGTGCGCTGGATCGAAGGCTCCTACCTGACCTTGCGCCCAGCCTTCAGCCAGCCTGACGCGGTCTATGCCTATCGCACGGAAATCTATTGGGACGAGCCGAGCGGCCACCTGCGTTTCGCCGAGAGCGAGCGTGCCGACAGCGCCTTTACCCAGGCGGGTTTCGTGTCGATGCCCAACCTCTCCGGGCACACCTATCTCGTCACCAGCGAGCAAGGCCAATACCGTCTTGTCATGCTGGGCCGGGCCACGCGCGAGCGGCGAATGTTCGGAATGCTCTCGACCCTGCAGGTCGGCACGGGTTCGCAACTGGTGCCCGTCGCCTGCCCGATCGCCCTGGTGCCGCTCGATCAGATCGAGGTGGTGGAATTCGGGCTGGTCGATGACGATGCCTATCGGGCGCTTCTCGGTCAGGCCACGACCAGCGACTTCTGCCGCTGGTACGGCTGATCAGGATCTGAACCGCGCCAGCGCGTCGTCCACCCTGTCGAGCGCAGCGGCCAGCGGGTTCTGTTCGCCAAGTAGCGCGAAGGTCCCATTCAACGCGAAGTAGCAATGTCCGTGCACCGTCGCGAGCAACGAGCGCGCTAGCGCGGGAGCCTGCGCGACGTGTTTGGGCGGCAGTTCGCTACGGATCTCACGCACGACGACCTCGGTGATCGCGGTCACCTTGATCCGGTAGTCCTCGGGCATGATCTCGTTCTCCGGCAGGCGGAAATCGTAGAGCGCGGTCCAGGCGTTGCGCTGGCCCAAGGCGAAATCGAAATAGGCGTCGATCGCCGCGCGCAGCCGGTCCTGCTCGCGCCCTTCGAGATGCGCTTCGAGATCGGCGAGCCAGCGATCGAGCGTCTCGCCGTTGATCGCCAGGATCAGCTGATCGTAGGAGCCGAACACGTTGTAGATCGTGCCGATCGAATAGCCGATCGCCTTTGCCACCTCGCGCGCCGAGAACTTGGCGAAGCCGACTTCGGCCATCTGCCGATGTCCCTCGGCGACGATCAGCGCGCGCAGCTCCTCACGGGAGTGATCCGATCTTCGACCCATAACCGGACGCTACCTTTTCAATTGAACACTGTCTATTATTTTAATTGAACAGTGATCAATATCATGCAATCTCATGCCTGGCCGGCGATTCGAGCCGGTCTTGGAGACACAACGATGGTCGAGATCGCCAACCGCAGACCTCTCCGGTCGCGCCAAACCGGCTGGGCCAAGCGGCTCGCACAGGTGCTGTTGAAGACGCCGCTGACGCCGAACGCCGTATCGGTCGCCGGCATCGGCTTCGCCGCTTCGGGCGCGGCCTGCTTCGTCTTTGCGGGCACGCAGCCGCTGCTCTGGCTCGGCGGCGCGCTGTTCATCCAGCTGCGCTTGCTCGCCAACCTGATGGACGGCCTGCTCGCGGTCGAAGGCGGGCGCCAATCGCCGACCGGCGCGCTGTTCAACGAGTTTCCCGACCGCATCGAGGACGCGCTCCTGCTCGTCGCCGCGGGTTACGGCGCCGGCGTGCCGACGCTCGGCTGGGCCGCAGCCCTGCCCGCGATGGGCACGGCCTATGTCCGCGCGCTCGGCGGTTCGCTGGGCCTGCCGCAGGACTTCCGCGGGCCGATGGCCAAGCAGCACCGCATGGCGCTGCTGACCGCGGGCGCCCTGGCGAGCCTCTTCGTCCCCGCCCTGCCCTGGGTACTCGGCGCGATCGGCTTCGGCGCGGCGCTGACCTGCCTCCGCCGGCTCACGCGCCAGGCGCGCCTGCTTAACGAGGCCGCGCGATGATCGGCAAAGTCCTTCTCGCCGCCACGCGCTTCCTCGTCGGCGGCCACGCGCGCTGGCAGGGCTGCGCGCCCTCTCCCGCGCAGCGGATCTATTTCGCCAACCATTCAAGCCACCTCGACACGGTAATTCTCTGGGCGGCGCTGCCCGAAGACTTGCGCAAGACCACGCACCCGGTCGCCGCGCAGGACTACTGGGGCAAAGGCCGAGTGCGCCGCCATATCGCGACCAAGGTGCTCAACGCCGTGCTGGTCGACCGCACCGCGCGCCACGATCCGCTCGCCCCTTTGCGCGCCGCGCTCGACCGCGGCCATTCGCTGATCCTGTTCCCGGAAGGCACGCGTGGCTCGGCGCCCGAGCCGGGTCCGTTCAAGGGCGGCCTGCACCACCTCGCGCGCGACTACCGCCACGTCGAGCTCGTCCCCGTCCACCTGACCAACCTCGCGCGCGCCTATCCGAAAGGCGCGATCCTGCCCGCGCCGATCGTCTGCATCGTCAGCTTCGGCGCGCCGATCGCGCTCGCCGACGACGAGGCCAAGCCGCTCTTTCTCGAACGCGCGCGCCAGGCGGTCCGCGCGCTGGGAGACCTGTGATGAACGACAAGATGATCCTGCTGATCGGCGGCGTCTTCGCACTGCTCGCCCTGGCCTCGGCCGTCGGCTTCGTCCTCTCGCGCCGCAAGCCGAGCGAGACCGTCACCAACCTCAACGCGCGCATAAAGGCCTGGTGGGCAATGGTCGCGGTCTTCGCCGTGGCCTTCGTGGTCGGCAAAGAGCTGACCATCGCGCTGTTCGCGCTGACCAGCTTCTGGTGCCTGCGCGAATTCCTCTCGATCACCCCGACCCGGCCCGAGGACCACCGCGCGGTCGCGGTCGCCTTCTACCTGTTCATCCCGCTCCAGTATTGGCTGATCTGGCTTGGCTGGCAGAGCCTGTTCGCGATCCTGATCCCGGTCTGGGCCTTCCTGCTGCTGCCCGTGCTCGCCGTGCTCAAGGGCGAGACCGAGGACTTCATGGCGCGCAC
>SECS01000197.1 GCA_004211435.1 Novosphingobium sp.
CACGGTCCTTCAGGAACGCATAACGGTATATCAGGAACCGAATCACGGTTCATCGGGAACGGCGCGCCCGGTATTTCAGGAACGCATGAACGGTATAACGGGAACGGCGCAACCCGACCGACTCGTGTTGAATCAACGAGTCGCAAAGACCATTCGCACGCCTAACCTTTTATCCTATTCTCTAAAGAGATTAACGACGCCTGCGGCGCTTCCTCTCCTTGAGAAATTGAATGAGAAGGGAGAAGGCCGGCGCCACAGTGCTGTCGAAGCGCTTGCCGCCGAGCCGCAGTAAATTGCGGCGTTAGCCATCTGGCGGTCAACCCACCGTGGCGATCCGCACGCTCAACACAAACGCCTCGAAGCAATAGGTCAGGTTCGGTTAGTGTCCTTCAACGAGCCTTATACCCGGGAGAAGCACTAAGTCTTCTTCATGGCCCGCTGAACTAGAACAAAAGGCGAAATGCCTTAGAATGCCCGTCAGAAGCAGCATCAGGGCCCTCTCAAGCTCCAAGGTCCAGACGGGAAGGGCAGGGCTGAGAATCGCGCTGTACGAGGCTTCCAGCGCTAGCGATTTCCGGGTGGTCAGTGCCAAAAGATCGCCATCCGCACCTGTTGCGAACCGCCATGAGGCCATCTGTTCCAATATACCTGTGGCCACCGCGCAAGCGACGTCATGTCCCTCTAGTTGACGTATCTGACATCAGTCTGTCGATGCGGGCCATCTCGGCGTCGAGGTCTCGTACGTGGCAGCGAGACCTGGTGACTGTGCAGTAGGGGGTCTCGGCACGAGGTCTTCCGCGCGAAGGCCTTATATCACCGAACTCGATGCCCAAGTCTGGCGCTAGGAACAACCGCCAGCTCCAACGCTGCGTGATCTCGATCAGCAGTTCCGCACTGTCGACGCGTTCCAGCAAGTTGCTCGCTCCGGCAACACTGAGACCCACCAAGTCCGCCACGGCCTGGTGCGAAAGCAGCGGCCCATATGAAGTTAGTGCAAGGAGGCGGGGCAGGGGCGCCCGGACGGAATTGAGGGACGTTCGCACGCTGTGCGCCGCGGTAAAAGCGCTGCCTTAGACCGGTACGCGCAGCGGTTTCTCATGTGCGCATGACAGCGAGCCAGTCGTTTTCATTCGGCCGGCGTTTCAAGCGAAAGGCTTTGGCACCGCCAGCGAGGCAGGGGAGTGGTGTGGCGCTGAGGCCCACGTCGCGCAAGGCAAGTGCCGAGCCAGGGCAGGGCGGTATTGCCAACGCGGGCGTGCTGGCGATCTTGGTCGAGTGCGCGGACAAGGGCAGCGCGTTCCCTGGCGTTGGCGCGCTGGACAATCGCAGGGCGGCGTGCCACGCCTCGCCAACGGCTTCGGATTGTTCAAGGCGGTCGTCCAGTCTTGGAAGCGGTCGAACAAGTCAACGGTGGTCGAGCGCAGCAGGTGGCCGGTGAGCCGGAGTCCGCAGCCCCAGGGAGACACGCCGATCTCGTCGAGCTCCGCCGACTGCAGCTGGAACGCCTGAGCCTAACCGCTCCAGGCGGCGCGAGGACGCCAGCCCGAAGAGAACAACTTACGGAAAACCGGGAATCGATAAAGCAATCGCGGCCGCAGACCGCAATGGCCGCCACCATTCTCGGGGAATAGTCCGGGCCATAGAAGCCAGGCGAGAGCAGTACGTCCATGACCAACTGTGATCGCAAAGCCGTATGGACACGCGAAAGTGGCCAAATCAGCAGGCTGCCGGCTTCGAAAATAGGCCTGAGGGCCGTGCAGGCGCTCAGAGGCACCTCAGAGCGCCGGTGACTACTCTCCGGTAGTCGGGCCTAGGAGGACCATGTTTTGGCGCTCCATGACCCTCAAAACGGATATTTAAAAAGCGTTGTTAAATCAATGATATGCTGTCGTCACCACGCTCGAGAGGTGGAATCATGCCCTTCTTGAGAGCAAAATGTTGATTTTTGCCATTTCATCGTCGAATGCGTCGAACACCGCAGCGAGCTCGCGATCCCGGGGCAGGGCAGCGGCCTCCTTGGCCGGGCGTCCGCGCTTCGGTGCGACAAACCCAAACTCCGCGGCAAGATCGGGCGCCAAAAACAGGCGCCAAGTTTTCCGCTCGGTGATCTCCACCAGAAGTTCGCCGGCACGTGCGCGCTCGAGCAGCTTGCTCGCGCCGGCGAGGCTCAGACCCAGATCGGTTGCTACCGACTGCGGCGACACCAGCGGCCGATGCTGGATCAATGCGAGAAGAGCGGGCAGCGCACCAGGACGATATTCGGCGGCGATCGCGCGCTGAGCGTCGCGGTAGAACCGCTCGAGCGCATCGAGCCGCGCGAGCCCGGCATTCGCCATTCTCTCCAGATCCCGGATTGCTGCCAGCCAGTCGGCATCCTGCGGCGTCTTCTTGAGCCGAAACGCCTTCACCCCGCCGGTGAGGCAGGGGAGGGGGGCGCTCGCCAGTTTCAGATCGCGCAACGCAAACGGCAACCCTAGCCAGGGGATTGGGCTGCCATCGACGCGCGCGTGCTGACGCACGCGGTCGAGCGCGCGGATGAGGACGGGGTGGTCGGCGGCGCCGGCCGGCTCGCCGATCGCGAGGGGGAGGGCGTCGCGCCAGGCGAGTGGATCGATTTCAGAGAGCGCGGCCTGCCACGCTCCAAAATCGGCATAGTTGTCGAGGTGCGTGGTAGGCAGCGCGCGGCGAGGCAATTTGAGCCCGCAGCCCCAAGAAAATACATCGATTTCATCAACCTCGACCTGCTGCAGCGCTAGCGCCCTTGCATAGCCGCTCCACTGCGCGCGTCGAACCCAAGACGAGCGCACCGGACTCACGCAAATCCGGGCGTCGAGCCGGGCGATGACAGCGCTGCAGCTGGTGGCCGCGCTGGCCATGTGCGGCGTGTAAGTCGGACCGAAAGGGGATGGGGACAAGGGGGCGGACACCACAGAAACTTAACTCAAGCGCAATCTTAGTCAACTTAGCCGATAGTCTCACCGAATCGGAAATGTGATAATTGCAGTTATCACGTATCCGTATTTGACGCGGGTTCCGGTAACGGGCTAGGTGTCGGCCATGGCTTCCGGCGCATCCAACTCCCGCGAAAGCGCGGAACACGGCGGTTCTCCCGGAGCGTTCGTTGCGCGGGGCGCCTCGGCGCTGCCCGATATCGCCTGGACCGCAACGCAGATGCGCGCGGGCGAGCGGATCGTCATCGACGCCGAACTGTTCGCTGCGTTTGAGGCGGCAAGCTCTCCGCATTCGCTGCGCGCCTTGAAATCGGATCTCGAGGCCTTCGACAGCTGGTGCCGGCGCAGCAAGCGGATCGCGCTGCCGGCTACACCCGAACTGGTCGCCGACTATCTCGACGCGCGCGCTGGGCAGGGGGCGAAGCCGGCCTCGCTCGCGCGCTACAAGGCGTCGATCGCCAAGATCCACCAGCTACTCAGTTTGAAGGATCCGACCCAGGCCGAGCTGGTCAAGCTGCGGCTGCGCGCGATCCGCCGCGCCAAGGGCACCGCCCAGGCCCAGGCGCGGCCGCTGCGCTTCAAGGGGCCCGTGCGCGACGTCGAGCGCGAGGCGCCGCGCGGCATCAACGTGCGCGCGCTGCTCGAGGCCTGCGCCGACGATCTGCCCGGCCTGCGCGATCGCGCGCTGTTGTCCGTGGCGTACGACACCGGGCTGCGCGCATCAGAGCTCGTCGCGATCGGGTTTGGCCATATCGTCGAGGCGCTCGACCCCGAGGCGCGGCTGCTGATGATTCCGCGCAGCAAGGGCGACGCGGAAGGCGAGGGGGCGACCGCTTTCCTGTCGCCGCGTTCGGTGCGCGCGATTGCAGCTTGGACCGCGGCGGCCGGGATCGGCGAAGGGCCGCTGTTCCGTCGCGTGCAGGTGCGGCGCTACCGGGCGCGCGCGGCCGTGCCGGGGCGGCGCATCGAGAGCATCACCGCCCGCGAAACCTGGGATCTGCGCAAGACCCTGCCAAAACCCGCGGTGCCCGCGCGCGTCGAATATGATGTCGGGCAGGGGGCACTGCACCCGGGCTCGATCGGGCCGCTCTGGCGGACGATCATTGCCCGCGCCTTCGAGCGCGGGGCGCTCAGCGATCTGACCGCCGACGACCTCGCGCGGCTGCTCAAGGGGATCAGCGCGCATTCGACGCGCGTCGGCCTCAACCAGGATCTGTTCGTCGCTGGCGAAGACCTCGCCGGGATCATGGATGCGCTGCGCTGGAAGTCGCCGCGCATGCCGCTCTCCTACAACCGGAATTTGGCGGCGGAAGCGGGGGCGGTCGGGCGGCTTGTGACGCGACTCGGATGAACGCTGCGCTGGGGATCGCGCGGGCTAGTGGAGACAGCGGACGAGTTGGCGTTGTGTCGCCGCTGCTACCGATCGCGTTCGGCGCGCTTCCGATCGGCTTTGCGCGCGCGACTGACCGCGGCGGCGCGTTCGCGTGCGCGCCGTTCCGATGGCTTCTCGTAGGCCGTGCGGCGTTTCATTTCGCGATAGAGGCCTTCACGTTGCAGCTTCTTCTTGAG
>SECS01000065.1 GCA_004211435.1 Novosphingobium sp.
CGCCAGAGTGGTGCCACTCCGGGCGCCGTCGCGATAACGAAGGTCGAGATCAGCTTGAATGCCGGAGGAAGGAAAAGCTCGGCCTTTTCGTAGCCGGTCGCCAGAACGACGTGGCGCGCCACGATCTCTGCTCCGCCTTCGAGTGACACACAGGCGCCCGCCGACGTCCGCGCGATACTCGCCACGTTTTGCGGGTAGCAGAGGACCGCGCCGCGCTGGCGAGCGCGTTCGAGAAGACCGCGGCAGGTCTTGACCGGATCCAGTGCGAAGCCATCGGCGGACACGATCGAAGCCCGGGGTTCAATGTCGAAACGCTCGGCCGTCGCCCGCGCGTCGAGAAAACGGCTTGGCAGGCCATTCCGACCGTGCAGCGCCGCCTCGCGTTCGAGGCCCGCCGCGTCGAGTTCTGGTCCCTCGAGATAGACCGTGGGACATGCCAGCCGTCCACTGTCGATTTGCAGGCGATCGAGCCGCTCGCCGAAGCGCGCGACCGCCTCGTGCACGCGTGTCCACCGTCGCGTCGCTTCCGCTTCGCCCAGACGGTCGGCCAGCTCGGATAGCGGAACGTCCATGGCCCACATGATCTGCGCGGTCGAAGCGGCGGTACTTCCGAGGCCGGGCGACCGCCGATCGAGCACGACGACCGAGTGGCCATCGGCAGAAAGCCGCTCAGCCAGGATCGCACCCGTGATCCCGCTGCCGACGATGGCCACGTCGCAGCCCGACCGCGGCAGGTCGTCCGCGGCGGGCATGTTCCAGGTTGCGTCATCCCACGGCGTGTCTCCCGTGCGCAGATCGAGCCTTTCGGTCAGCATGCCGGATCAGGCCAGCATGCGCACCTTGGGTTCGCGATCCCAATGTCGTGCCGGTGCGATCTTGGCGAAACTCTCGATCGGCACGACACCCTCGTCCGGTTCGACCCCGGCCTTGTCGAGGATGACCTGCGTGCCCGGGCAATGACCGATCGTCTTGCAATGACCAAAGGCGTCCATGAACCACTGCACGGCCGCGCCATCGCGCGCGAGCTGTTCGGCCTCGTCAGGCATGAGGATCGAAGCGATCGCGTCGAACAACACCGAAGGCGATCCTGCGAGCTGGCCGTCGGCCTTGAGCGTGCCGCCCTTGAGCTTGAGCTCGCCGATCTTGGGCGCGACCAGGAACACCGTGCCGCCCGCCTTCTCGATCTCACCCTTGAGCTTGTCGATCATCGCCTTGTCCGAACCTTCGGCGAAGAGAAGCCCGACCTTGCGACCCGTCAGCGGCGGCTGGCCTTGCCCGACGATCGACAAAGCCGGGCTCGGCTTCATATCGATCGGACCCTTCGCCGCCGGCGCCGCCTTGGGCAGCGGCATCGCGAGCCCGTCTGCGACGCGCTGCGCAAGATCCTCGTCGATATTGCGCAAGCGCGAAAGCACGCGCGTGCGGACATGTTCGAGCGCGACCTTCGACAGCTCGAAGGTCAAGGCGCTGGCGATATGTGCCTGCTCTATCTCGGTCTGCGAGCGGTAGAACAGCCGCGCGTGGCTGTAGTGGTCCGCGAAGAGTTCAGGCCGGATGCGCAGCTTGTCGCCACCGTCGTTGCGCTCGTCATTGATCGTGAGGCTGGTAAAGCCGGTCTCCGGGCATTCGCGCGGGCCACCGGGTTCGCCGATTTCGGACAGGCTGTTGGGCTCGTAGTTGGCGCGGCCCTTGGGCACCTGGGTCTGCATGTGCCCGTCGCGCTGGAAATTGTGCATCGGGCACTTGGGCGCGTTGATCGGCAGCTGGTGGAAATTGGTGCTGCCCAGGCGCTTGAGCTGGGTGTCGAGATAGGAGAACAGTCGGCCCTGGAGCAGCGGGTCGTTCGAGAAGTCGATGCCGGGCACGACATTGGCCGGACAGAAGGCGACCTGCTCGGTCTCGGCAAAGAAGTTGTCGGGATTACGGTTCAAGGTCATGCGACCGACGATCTCGACCGGGATCAGTTCCTCCGGGATCAGCTTGGTCGCGTCGAGCACGTCGAAGTCCTGCTTCACCGCCCAAGCCTCATCGAAGACCTGCAAGCCAAGGTCCCAAGCCGGAAAATCGCCCGCGGCGATCGCCTCGAACAGGTCGCGGCGATGGAAATCGGGATCGGCGCCGGCGATCTTCACGGCCTCGTCCCAGGTGGTCGACTGGAGGCCGAGCACGGGCTTCCAGTGAAACTTGACGAACTTGTGCTCGCCCTTGGCGTTAATCAGCCGGAAGGTGTTGACCCCGAAGCCCTCGATAGTGCGCAGCGAACGCGGGATCGTGCGATCGGACATGGCCCACATGATCATGTGCATGGTCTCGGGCATCAGCGAGACGAAGTCCCAGAAGGTATCGTGTGCCGAGGCCGCCTGCGGATAGCCGCGATCGGACTCCATTTTCACCGCGTGAACCAGATCGGGGAACTTCATCGCATCCTGGATGAAGAACACCGGGATGTTGTTCCCGACCAGATCCCAGTTGCCTTCCTCGGTGTAGAACTTGACCGCGAAGCCGCGCACGTCGCGCGGCGTATCGACCGAACCGGCTCCACCCGCCACAGTCGAGAAGCGGGTGAACAGCGGAGTCTGCTTGCCGACCTCCTGGAATGGTGCCGCCTTGGTGAGTTCCGGGATCGCCTTCGTGCATTCGAACACGCCGTGCGCGGCCGAACCGCGCGCGTGGACGATACGCTCGGGGATACGCTCGTGATCGAAGTGGAAGATTTTCTCGCGCAGAACGAAATCCTCGAGCAAGGTCGGCCCGCGCGCACCGGCCTTGAGGCTGTTCTGGTTGTCGCTGACACGAATGCCCTGGTTGGTTGTCAGGTGCGCATCTGCATCGCGATGGCCGCCGTCATGCGGAATATGCTGGTGGGTCTCGCCGCCGTTGCCGAGGCTGGCGTCGCGCGCCGCAGCAGGGGCTTGCTGGGATTGGGGCTTGGGCGTCTTGGCCATGGGGCATCTCCTCGGGAAGTCCGCATAGAAGAGCCCCGGAAGACCACCGGTTCCCACTGATCTGATCTATCCAAATGAAATTGATCAGCTTGCGTCGGCAAGCGATCCCTTTAGTCTTCGGAGGCCCGCCGTTTCGCCGCTTCTGCGCGATATCCAGCCAAGCTCCGCTTGCTGTTTCCATGCGCAAACATCGGCTTTGTTCGCATGCTAAGCGACCGCATGCCTATCGGCGCTTGCCCCTCCGAAAGAAAACCTTGGCTTGACCCAACCATAGTCAACCCAATAAGTAGACTTTACACCGCACGGATCGGGAGGCCAGGCCCGCCGTGCAATTCCGGTACCTGGTCCGCGGCTTTTGATCGGGAAGCAGCTTGCTCCGCGTTACCAACAGCTAAAGCGCGCGATGCTTCGGGCGACAACGCCAGGCCTCGTGTTCCCTCCACGATGAGAGGTGATGCGATGCGCATGTGTTTCAGCATGAAATAGCACGGGGGCGGGACCCGGCGCGATGCGCGCGACCAGGCTGGCGCCGAACGGGCCTGCAGGTTTGCCCTCCACCGTTCCCCGCGGCCGTCCGCGCGACGCGCCGCGTCCCGTAGTCCTATCCCTTCGCAAGATGCGCGCCACCAGTGCGCTGTTTTCCCATGCCCGTTGGCCGAGCGGCATCCTCCGCAGGCCTTGAGGCTTGCCCTTTTTCTTCAGCTCAGGAACTTCAAACTTGTCTTATTCGTCACGCACGCTCCGTCATCTCGCCCTTGCCTCGAGCGGCCTTGCCCTCTTCGCTTCCGCGCTGCCCGCCAATGCGGCCGAGGCCCATGAAGACGAGGCATCGACCGCCATCGCCGACGAGGCCGCCGATGCCGCGGGCGGCGCAGCGATCGTCGTTACCGGTTCGCGCCGGCGTGAAGAAAAGGCGCAGGACGTACCGATCGCGCTCAGCGTAGTCAGCGCTGCCTCGCTCGAACGGCGCGGCGACTATACGCTCGGCCAGATCCAGCAGCAGGTGCCCAGCCTGCAGGTGTTCAGCTTCAATCCGCGCAACACCAACATCAACATCCGCGGCCTGGGCAGCAACGTCGCCCTGACCAACGACGGGCTCGAGAACGGCGTCGGTTTCTACATCGACAACGTCTATTACGGCCGCGTCGGCCTTTCGCAGTTCGACCTCGTCGATCTCCAGCAGATCGAGGTCCTACGCGGCCCGCAGGGCACGCTGTTCGGCAAGAACACCACTTCGGGCGTGATCAACATCACCAGCCGCAAGCCGAGCTTCGATCCCGAACTCTCGGCCGAGGCTTCGGTCGGCGACTATGGCTACTACCAGGTCCGCGGCTCGGCCTCGGCGCCGTTGATCTCGGACCTGCTCGCGGTGCGCGTCAGCGGCGCGCTCACCGAGCGGCGCGGTTTCCTCTACAACATCACCCAGAAGGAACGCGCGCAGGACTACTACAACGCCAGTGTGCGCGGCCAATTGCTGTTCACGCCGAGCAGCGACGTCGAAGTCCGGATCATCGGCGACTATTCGAAGCAGCGCCAGAACTTCGTGATGAACCTGTTCACCGAAAACCACACGACCTACGAGAACGGCGCGGTCATTCCGAACAACCTGCTCGACCGCCTCGCTCGCTTCTCCAACTCGATCGTGCCGAGCTTCAATGCCTTCGATCGGATCGGCCAGGCGGATGGCCACTACCAGTCGAACATGGACGGCTACGGCGTTTCGGGCCAGCTCGACTGGGATCTCGGCGGCTCCAAGCTGACCGCGATCACCGCCTATCGCTGGTGGGACTGGAACCCTGCCAACGACGGCGATTCGACGCTCCACCCAGTGATCACCAAAGCGCAGCAGTCGAACCGCCAGCGCCAGTTCAGCCAGGAAATTCGGCTCGCTTCGGACGGTGACGGCCCGCTGAGCTACGTCGTCGGCGGCTACTATTTCTGGCAGATCATCCGCGGCTACGGCAAGTCGGCCTATGGCCCGGCCGCCGGCCTGTGGAACCGCGCGCCCGGCGCGGCGGTACCACTCGCGGCCTGGGACTTGGCGCTCGACGGGTTCGAGGCGAATTCGACTTCTGATCCCCGGACCAAGTCGCTCGCCGCCTTCGGCCAGCTGGACTGGAAGATCACCGAGGCGCTGACCCTGACCGGCGGCCTGCGCTATACGCACGAGAAGAAGGACGGCTCCTACAATCAGTGGTGGGTGACGGGCCGCGATCTCGCGTCCGTGCCGGCGTTGACCGCCGCCGCGACCGCGATCCGCAGCCAGTTCAACCCGATCGTCAGCTATTCGACCGCCTTCTCGGACGACAGCGTCTCGGGCCTCGTCTCGTTGAGCTGGAAGATCGCGCCGCAGGTTCTGCTCTACGGCAGCTACTCGCGCGGCAACAAGTCGGGTGGCATCAACCTGACCAACCTGCCCACCGGCTTTACCGCAGCACAGGCCCGGGTTGCCCCGGAGAAGGTCGACGCCTTCGAACTCGGCTTCAAGTCGCAGTTCCTCGACAACCGCGTGACCTTCAACGGCGCGCTCTACCAGACCGATATCAGCGACTATCAGACCTCGATCACCGAACAGATCGCCAACACGGTCAACTACCGTCAGTACATCACCAATATCCCCAAGGTGCGTTCGCGCGGGTTCGAGGCCGACCTGAACGTCGCGCCGGTCGAGTACTTCAGCTTCAACGCCTCGATCGCCTATGCCGATGCGAAGTACATCGATTTCAAGAACGCACCGCAGGCGCCCGAACGGCTGAACATCTCGCAGATCCAGGACCTTTCGGGCGCGCCGCTCGCGGGCGTGCCGAAGTTCACCTACACCCTGGGTGCCGACGCCAACCTGCCGCTGGGCGAACTCGGCGGACGTGAGCTCACGCTCTACGGCCATGCCGACTATTCACACCGCTCGTCGTTCAACACCTCGTCGAGCAATTCGGCTTGGGCGCAGATCCCGGCCTTCGGCCTGGCCAACGCGCGCATCGGCCTGCGCACCGATGACGGGCTGATCGACGTCTCGTTCTGGGTGAAGAACCTGTTCGACAAGGACTACTACCTGAGCCTCTCGCCGGGCAACACCGGCGCCGTCACAGGCCAGGTCGGCGAGCCACGCACGCTCGGTGTCACGCTGCGCACCAAGCTCTGATGGTCCTGCGAAGAGGCTGATTTTCTGTCCCTTCTGCCCCTTCACAAACTCCCGCGTCCCGGCGCCCAAGCCGGGACGCGGCCTTTCCCAGCTCTCCGCGAAAGCAGACCGATGAAGCATTTTCTCCGCAACGCCGTCCTGGCCACCGCACTCCTGGCGAGCACCAGCGCCCCGGCCTTGGCCGAAGCTGCCAAGCGCCCCAACTTCCTGGTAATCGTCGCCGACGATCTCGGCTTCTCGGACATCGGCGCTTTCGGTGGTGAAATCGCGACGCCCAACCTCGACAAACTGGCGTTGCAGGGCGTGCGGCTAACCGATTTCCACACGGCCCCAACCTGCTCGCCGACGCGCTCGATGTTGCTCACCGGCAGCGACAGCCACGTCGCCGGCCTTGGCTCGATGGCCGAGGGCATGGCTGCCAACCAGAGGGGCAAGCCCGGGCACGAAGGCTACCTGCGAAGCGACGTGGCAACCGTGGCCGAGCGACTGTCGACTGGCGGCTATCGCACCTTGTTCTCGGGCAAGTGGCATCTCGGTCTCAAGCCCGACCAGGATCCGCACGCGCGCGGCTTCCGGCAAAGCTTCGCCCTGCTCCACGGCGGCCACAACCATTTCGGCCTGGGCCTCTCGGTCGATCCAGCCAAGGGCTACACCTATTCGCAGGACGGCCAGGTTATCTCGAGCCTGCCCGCGACCTTCTACTCGTCCGACTATTTCGCCGATCGGCTTATCGACCAGCTTCAGACGGCCAAGCAACCGTCGGAAAGCAGCAAACCCTTTTTCGCACTGCTGACCTTCACCGCCCCGCATTGGCCGCTGCAGGCACCGGCGGCCGACATCGCGCGCTATCGCGGCCGCTATGACGAAGGCTTCGACGTGCTACGCGCCCGCCGGCTCAAGCGGCAGGAAGAGCTCGGCCTGGTCGCGCCGGGCACACTCGCCCATTCGGTCAAGGCGCCTGCGGGCGGCTGGGATGCGCTGACGGCCGAGCAGAAGCGAAACGCCAGCCGCGACATGGAGATCTACGCCGCGATGGTCGATCGCCTCGACCAGAATGTCGGCCGCGTCATCGAGACGCTGCGCAAGACGGGCGAGCTCGACAACACGATCGTCCTGTTCCTTGCCGACAACGGCGCCGAAGGGCTCGACGGCGAGACGACCGGCAAACAGCTTCTCGGCGCGCGCATTGCCGAGGCCGACAACAGCTTAGACAACCGCGGCGCGGCGAGCTCCTACGTCACCTATGGCCCCGGCTGGGCGCAGGCCGCCACGGCCCCGCGCTGGCTGATCAAGGGCTATGCGACCGAGGGCGGCACAAGGACGGTCTCGTTCATCAACGCCCCGGGCGCTGCCCGGCAGGGTCAGGTCGCGGGCGCCTTCACCCACGTCACCGACGTGGTGCCGACGATCCTCGACTTCGCCGGCGTCAGCCCGCGCGCCAAGAGCGCCACGGGCGAAGCGCTCAAGCCGATCACCGGCCACAGCTGGCGGCCCTATCTCGAAGCGAAGGCGCCTACGGTCTATGCCGCGGACGAGAGCCTAGGCACCGAGCTGTTCGGCTCGCGCTCGCTGCGCCAGGGCGACTGGAAGATCACCGACATCGGCGACGGCACCTGGCGCCTGTTCGATCTCGCCCGCGATCCGGGCGAAACGCAGGACCTATCGAGCCAGGACCCGCAGCGGCTCAAGGCGCTGTCCGAGCGCTGGCAGGCCTATGCGCAGCGCGTCGGCGTGATCATCCCCGACGGTGCTTCATACCGCCCATAAGCGACCAACTGCCCACCAAGCCCCTCTCGGGAGATACCCCATGACTCGCCTGTCACTTGCCGTGGTGCTGCTCTGTGCTTCGGCGCTCGCCACTCCCTCGATCGCCCAGGACGCCCCCGGCGGGGTCGAAGGCTTCACCGGCAAGCTCGGGCCGACGATGGCGCAGTCGATCCCGGCCTTTCCCAAGCCGCCCGAGGCGCCGAAGGCCGCGCCCAACGTCCTGCTGATCCTGCTCGACGACGTCGGCTTCGCCGCGACCTCGACCTTCGGCGGCGGGGCGCGCACGCCGCATCTCGACGGGCTGGCGGCGAACGGTCTGCGCTACAACCGCTTCCACACCACGGCGATCTGTTCGCCGACGCGCGCGGCGCTGCTGACGGGGCGCAACCACCACCAGGTCGGCTTCGGCAACCTGGCCGACGTCGCCGCGGGCTTCCCCGCCTACAATTCGAACTGGAAGCGCGAAACCGCCTCGATCGCGCGCATCCTCCAGCTCAACGGCTATTCGACAGCGGCGATCGGCAAGTGGCACAACACGCCGCGCTGGGAAGTCAGCGCCGCGGGTCCATTCGACCGCTGGCCGACGCGGCTCGGCTTCGATCATTTCTATGGTTTCCAGGGGGGCGAGGACAATCAGTGGGAGCCGCACCTCTACAACGACACCACGCCGATCGAGGCCCCGGCCACGCCCGAACAGGGCTATCACCTCACCACCGACCTCGTCGACAAGACCGTCGCCTGGGTCGACGATCACGCCGCCGTCGCGGCGAAGAAGCCCTATTTCGTCTATTTCGCGCCGGGCGCGACACACACCCCGCACCACGTCTCGCAGGAATGGATCGCGCGCAACAAGGGCCGCTTCGACGGCGGCTGGGACCGGTACCGCGAGGAAGCCTTCGCCCGCCAGAAGCGGCTCGGCGTCGTCCCCGCCGATGCCAAGCTGACCCCGCGCCCCGAGGGCCTGCCCGCCTGGTCGAGCTTGTCCGACGACGAGCGCCGGCTCTATGCGCGACAGATGGAGGTGTTCTCGGCCTTCCTCGAGGAAACCGATGCCGAAGTCGGGCGACTCGTCGAGACGCTGCGCGCGCGGCCGGGCGGCGAGAACCTGCTCGTGCTCTACGTCGTCGGCGATAACGGCGGTAGCGCCGAAGGCGGTGTGCAGGGTTCGATCGCCAATGAAGGTGGCTCGGCCAGCGGCGCCCCACACGATGTCGCGACACAGCTCGCCAATATCGACAAGTTCGGCGGCCCCGAACTGTCCAACCACTTCTCGGCCGGCTGGGCCTGGGCGACGACCACGCCGTTCCAGTGGGTAAAACAGGCTGCCTCGCACTTCGGCGGTACGCGCAACCCGCTGATCGTCAACTGGCCCGGCCACACCGCACAGCCCGGCAAGGTCCGCTCGCAGTTCGGCCACGTCAACGACATCGCCCCGACCATTCTCGACGCCGCCGGCATCGGCTTCCCCGAGGAAGTCGACGGCGTTCGCCAAGTGCCCTTCGAGGGCAAGAGCCTGGTCGCGAGCTTCACCAATCCGGCCGCGCCCGAGAAACACACCGAGCAGTATTTCGAGATCTTCGGAAACCGCGCGATCTACAAGGACGGCTGGGTCGCCGCGGCCAAGCGCAAGTTCGCCCCCTGGCAACTGCTCGAGAACCTGCCCCGCGCCTTCGGCGACGACACCGCGACCGATCGCTGGGAACTCTACAACGTCGCCAAGGACTTCAGCGAGGCCAACGACCTGGCTCAGACGAATCCCGCGAAGCTCGAAGAGCTGAAGGCCGAATTCGTCCGCGAAGGACAGCGCAACGGCGTGTTTCCGCTGCTGCCGATCCCGCTGAACGCCCCGGCTATAGTCGATACCGCGCGGCGCAGCTTCACGTTCCGCCCGGACATCGGTCCGTTGCAAGCCACCGCCTTGCCCGATCTCGGCGGACAGGCGCACCGCTTCGAAGTCGACATCGAGGACGGCGCCTCAACCGGCAGCGGCGCCCTGATCGCACAGGGCGGCCGGCTCGGCGGCTTCGTGCTCTATACCAGCGAGGGGCGCCTGGTGTTCGAGAACAATGCCTTCGGCCAGAAGCGCGACCGCGTCGTTTCCAGTGTTGCCCTGCCCGCCGGCGCGGCCAAGGTCGGTTTCGAGTTCACGCCGGCAGCAGGCGGAGTTCCGCGTTTGCCGATCTTCAGCAAGCCGGCAGCGGGCACGGTACGACTGTTCGTCGATGGCAAGCAGGTCGGCGCGGTGGCGGTCCAGCAATATCCGACCAGCGTCGGTTCCTTCGCCGAAAGCTTCGACATCGGACGCGATCGCGGCTCGCCCGTCAGCCGGGACGAAGCCGCCCGCCGCCCCTATTCAGGAAGTCTCGGCGAAGTGCGGCTCGAACTCAAATGACGATACGGGCCAGGCGGCAACGCGCCTCGTCCGCCCGTCCAAGTACATCGGCGATGTGTCTTTTCGCCCAGCCTATCGCCAGTGCCAAAGCCGTTATGAGCAGCCCTCGTTTCCACTGCACCCAGGCCCTGCCCTAGGAGCTAGGCGTTCCATCAAACATCGCGGCTGAGTTCCAATGGCATATGGCAAGACTGGCTTCCCGTCTCTTGATCGAAGGTCTGCGCTGGCTTTGATGGCAAGCGCGGCGCTCGCGAGCTGCGGCAAGGCGGGTCCGAGTTCCGGCGACCGGTCCGGCAAGCTGTTCGCCGGGGATCAGCGCGGCGGATCGCGCATCGTCCTGGAAGGGGCCGGCAAACTTGCCGGCACGCCTTACGAGATCGTCTGGTCGCAGTTTCCCAATGCCGCGCCCTTGCTCGAGGCCTTGAACGCGGGCGCGATCGACACCGGCATCGGCGGCGATTCCGCGTTCATCTTTGCGATCGGATCGGGCGCGACGATCAAGGCGATCGGGGCGCAGGAAACGACAGGCCTCGGCCCCGTCATCGTGGTGCGGGGGGATTCCCCGATCCGGGATCTTGGCGGCCTTGCCGGCAAGACCATCGCCACGCCGCGGGGCTCGATCAGTCACAACCACGTTCTTGCGGTGCTGGAGGCCTACGACCAGCCTTACGACGCGGTCCGCTTCGCATCCCTCACCCCGTCTGACGGGCGCGCCGCACTGCATAGCGGAGCAGTAGACGCCTGGGCCATATGGGACCCCAACGCGGCGCTCGCCGAAAGGGAGGGCGCCCGCATTCTGAAAGGCAAGCAGGACCTGGTGCCCGGTTACAGCTTCATGTTCGCGCGCGATGGCGCGATCGCCGAGAAGCGCGCCTTGTTGAAGGACTATCACGACCGGCTCTACACGGGCTGGCAATGGGCTCACGAGAACGAACCCGGCTATCGCCAGCTCATGCACCGCGACACGGGACTGCCGATCGACATCCTGGCGATCACAACGGGCCGCTCGGACCGGCAGCCCGTGCCGATCGACGATGCAGTGATCGCCGCCGAACAGCAAACCGCCGATCGATATCTTCGCGCCGGCGTCCTCGCCAAGCGGGTCGAGGTAAGCAACGGCTTCGACCGGAGCTTCGCATGAGCGAGAGCCATTTCAGCGCAGCGCATTGGGGTGTCTACGAGGTAACGCCGTCGCATGTGGGAGAGGCACCCTCGCTGACCTCGCTTTCCTCGGATCCCGATCCCAATCCTATCGGGCTGGATCAGCTCGATCCCTCGGTCACGCGCCTGCGCATCCGCCGCCCCGCAGTGCGACGCGGCTGGCTGGACCATGGCCCTGGGCCCAACGAAGGCCGCGGCGAAGAGCCTTTCGTCGAGGTCGATTGGGATACGGCGCTAGACCTCACTGCGTCCGAGATCGCGCGTGTGCGTGATCAGCACGGCAACGAGGCCATCTTCGGCGGCTCCTACGGCTGGGCCAGCGCCGGCCGTTTCCATCACGCCGTCGGGCAATTGCATCGGTTCTACAACCACATCGGCGGCTATGTGCGCAGCGTCGACAGCTACAGCCTTGGCGCGGGACGCGTGCTGATGCCGCACATCGTCGCCAATATGGACGAGAGCAACGCCTCGCACACGAGTTGGGACGTGCTCGAAAAGCATACCGAGCTGTTCGTGGGCTTCGGCGGCGTGCCGCTCAAGAACACGCGCGTATCGTCGAGCGGGGCTGGCCAGCACCGCGCGCGTGGCGGCCTGCGTCGGCTGCGCGAGGCCGGCGCGCGGATCATCAACATCGGGCCCGTCGGCGACAACCTGGGCGATGGCGATGCCGGCGAGTGGATCCCGATCCGGCCCAATACCGATACGGCGATGATCCTGGCGCTCGCCTGGGTCGTGCTCCACGATCCCCGCTTCGATCGCGGGTTCCTCGACAGCCACACCGTCGGCTTCGATCGCTTTCGGGCCTATCTCGTGGGCAAGGTCGACGGCGTCGCCAAGACCCCCGCCTGGGCCGAGCAGATCACGACCGTACCCGCCGAACGCATTGCCGCGCTGGGCAGCGACCTGCTTTCGTATCGCACCATGCTCAACGCCGCCTGGGCCCTGCAACGCGCGGCCCATGGCGAACAGCCGTTCTGGGCGCTCGTCGCGCTGGCGGCCATGGTCGGGCAGATCGGCTTGCCCGGCGGCGGCTATGGCATCGGCTACGGCGCGATGAACGTCATGGGCAGCAGCCATCCGCGCCTGCCCGGCCCGGTCATGCCGCAGGGTACCAACCCCGTACGCGCCTTCATTCCCTGCGCGCGCCTGTCCGACATGCTGCTCCATCCCGGAGAGGAGTTCCGCTACAACGGCGGCGTTCATACCTATCCGGATATCCGGCTGGTCCACTGGGCGGGCGGCAATCCGTTTCATCATCACCAGGACCTGGGGCGCCTGCGCAAGGCCTGGGCGAAGCCCGATACGGTCATCGTCAACGAGCAATACTGGAACCCGGTCGCCCGGCATGCCGACATCGTCCTGCCGGCGACGACGAGCCTAGAACGCGACGACATCGGCTTCGCCACGCGCGAGGGTCTCTACATCGCCATGCGCCAAGCCATGCCGCCCATCGGCGAAGCGCGCGACGATTTCGCGATATTCGCCGATCTCGCCCAGCGGCTCGGGGTCAACGAGGACTTTACCGAAGGGCTCGACCCGCGTGGCTGGCTCGCTCGCATCTACGAGGAAAGCCGCCGCAAGGTGGCCGCCCAAGGGATCGACCTGCCCGACTTCGAACGGTTCTGGGACGATGGCCTGATAGATCTGTCGCCGCATGATGCGCCGCACGTCATGCACGCCGATTTCCGCCGCGATCCGATCGCCCATCAACTGGCCACGCCGTCGGGCAAGATCGAGATATTCTCGGAACGCATCGCGGGCTGGCAACTGCCCGATTGTCCGGGCCATCCGGTCTGGCTCGAACCCTACGAATGGCTGGGGCACGAGCTAGCCGATCGCTACCCTTTCCACCTGCTGTCGGACCAACCCGAACGCCGACTTCACGGTCAACTCGATCCGACGCCGTACAGCCGTGCCGGCAAGATCGCCGGACGCGAACCTGTCCATCTCAATCGTACGGATGCCGCAAAGCTTGGCATCGCCGATGGTGACGTCGTCGAACTGTTCAACGATCGCGGTCGCTGCCTGGCCGGAGCGCGGCTGAGCGACGCTATCATGCCAGGCGTGGCCCGGCTCGCGACCGGCGCGTGGTTCGATCCGGAGGGAGACCTCGATCGCCACGGAAACCCCAACACGCTGACGCTCGACCGGGCGGCATCAAGCCTTTCGCAAGGCTGCGCGGCGCAGACCTGCTTGGTGGGCATCCGGCGGTTCGAGGGCGAGCCTCCGCCGGTGGGTGCGTTCGACCTCCCGCACTTCCAGCTGAAGGTTGAATAGATATATTTCCAAAGTAAATGTTTGAAGAACTGGCGTCGCTATAAGATCAACTCGATTGTTCGAGCCGGCATGTCCAACGAAAGAGCCATATCGGGCAGCTTTCATCTGGACATACTCATGATCTTCACACGATTTCTAGGACCGTCGCCGCGCATCCTGGCGTCTTCGATTGCACTTGCGACAGCGCTCGCAAGTCACCCGGCCTTCGCCGCAGAGGCAAATGAAATCGCAGCCGATAGCGCTCCGGTCGGCGATATCGTAGTCACCGCCCGTTATCGCAACGAGAGCGCGCAACGCGTGCCGATCGCCATCACCGCGCTGCCCGGCGAGCAGATTTCGCAGCAGGGCGCGTTCAATCTCAAGCAGGTCGTGCAGCAGCTTCCCAGCCTCAACATCCAGGGCTTCAGCGGACGCAATCAGACGATCACCATCCGCGGCATCGGCACCAATTCGGGCGGCACCAACGACGGTCTCGAGCAGGGCGTCGGTATCTACGTGGACGGGGTCTACCGGCCGCGCACGGGCTCCGTCATCACAGATCTCGTCGACATCGAGAGTATCCAGCTCCTGCGTGGGCCCCAAGGTACGCTGTTCGGCAAGAACACCGTTGCGGGCGCCATCGACATCCGCACGCGCGAGCCGATCTTCGCCACGGAAGTCCGCGGGGAAGCGACCTATGGCAACCGCGACTATTTCCGCGGCAACCTGAGCCTGAACGCCGCGCTGAACGATCACCTGGCCTTTCGCGCGACCTATCAGCGGACCACGCGCGGCGGCATCATCCGCAACACGCGGTACAATCAGGACTGGGACAACCTCGACAATCACTCGGCGCGGTTCGACCTGCTGTGGAAGCCCGACGATCGCTTCAAGCTCCGCTTCATCGCCGACTACAGCATCCAGAAGGGCGATGTCGGCTTCCAGTCGATCGGCAACGTCCTGCCCACGGTGCTCGGCAACGGCACCGAAGTACGCGGCTTCTATCGCCGGGCAGCCGATGTCGGCTATGTGCCCGGCTCGGTCGATCCGTTCGATCGCCAGACCGACATAGATTCCTCGCAGTACGACGAAATGCCGAGCTATGGCTTCCAGGCGCGGGCCGATTGGGACGCGGGGCCATTCACGCTCACCTCGATCACCGCCTATCGCAACTGGAAATGGGTCCCCAACTACGACGGCGATCAGTTCGGGGCGAACATCGTGGTCAACAGCGTGGTCGAAACCGACCAGCAGCAGTTCAGCCAGGAGTTGCGGCTCGCGTCGCCCGGCGGCGCCACGATCGATTACACCGCCGGTCTCTACTACTTCTGGCAGGAAGCCGACGATGCCTCGCGCCAGGTCTATGGCCGCGACGCGGTGGGCTGGCTAGTCACCGGCAATACGCCGACGGCCGTGCCAAACCGCATCACCAGCGGCGTCGGAGCCGGCCTCGTCCTGCCCGCTAACGCCCTGACGGGGCTCGAGGCCTATGCCCACGTCGTTCCGGCAACCAAGAGCTACGCCGCTTACGGCCAGGCCACCTGGAACCTGTCGCCGGTGCTCCATCTCACGGGCGGGCTGCGCTATACCTATGAGAGCAAGACCGGGCTCTACGACGCCAGTCTGAGAGGCAACGCCGCTCCGATCGAAAGCTTTCCGGCAGCGCTTCAGGCCGCGATCGCGGCACGCCGGGATTCGCTGGCACCGACCTCAAGCTACACAGCCAAGCGCAACGTCGACAACGTTTCGGGTACTTTCGTGCTCGCCTACGACGTGACCGACGCGGTTCACACCTATGCGAGCTACTCGCGCGGCTACAAGTCGCCGGGCATCAATCTCGTCCGTCAGCAACCGGGCATCGACATCTTCGTCCGGCCGGAAAAGGTCGATGCCTTCGAGGTAGGCCTCAAGAGCCGCCTGTTCGACGGCGCTGCGGAATTCAACCTGGCACTGTTCTGGACCGAGGTGGACAACTACCAGGCCAACTTCGTCAACCGGGCCGTTACACCCAACGTCTCCTATATCGCGAACGTCGGCGGACTGCGCTCACGCGGTGTGGAGATCGACGCTCGCGCGACACCCACGGAAGGGCTGACTCTGACTTTCGCAGGCACGTTCAACGATGCGACATACCAGAACTACACCAATGCTCCGGCCCAATATCTGAACTCCTACCTCGGCGTTGTGGACCTTTCGGGACAGCGGGCCGCCGGCACGCCCAAGTGGTCGCTGTCGGGCTCGGCCGAATATGTTCGAACGGTCGGTTCCGCCGAGTTCTATGTGGGCGCTGACGCGAGCTATCGCTCGACGTTCAACGCGACGGTAAATCTCGATCCATTCGCGCAGATCCCGGGCTACGCCCTGTTCGGCGGGCATCTGGGCTTGCGGGATCCCGATGGTCGCTGGGACGTCTCGCTCTGGGCCCGCAACCTCTTCGACAAGGACTTTCTCAATACCGCATCGGTGAGCGCCCAGTACGGCGTCACGCTCGTCTCGCTGGGCGAACCCCGACTGTTCGGCGTGACGCTGCGCACTCGGCTCGGCAACGCACCGCGATAACATGGTGATCTCCGGCATGCGCTCTCTGTCGCGGGATGCATGCCGATCACTCCGCGGAGCTAGGCTCGTCGACGAAGCGCTTCCACGAGCAGCCTGAACGCTGCTGAAGGCTGACGCCGGCTCGCATAGTAGAGGTAGTATCCGGCGAACGGCGCGCACCAGTCTTCGAGCGCCCGCACCAGCCTGCCGTCCGCGATAGCCTCGGCAACCGCGTCTTCCATCACGAAGCCTAGACCGAGCCCGGCTTCGGCCGCCTCGGCGACCATCTCGATGTCGTTGAAGGCAAGTTGTCCGTCGACCCGAACCCGGATTCCGCGATCGGGCTGATCGAGTTCCCAGGCATAGAACCCGCCGGCCGTGCTGAGGCGCAGGTTGATGCAGTTGTGCGCAGCGAGATCCTGCGGCGTTCGCGGCGGCGGGTGCGCCGCGAAGTAGCCCGGCGAACCAACGACGGCCATGCGCAGTTCGGGCCCGATCGGCACCGCGATCATGTCCTTGGCGAGCGCTTCGCCCAGACGGATGCCGGCATCGAAGCGCTGGCTGACGATGTCGGCAAAGCCCGAGTTGACGTCGAGTTCGACGTGGATATCGGGATAGCGAGGCAGGAAGTCCTCGAGTACCGGCCACAGCACGGTCTTGATGGCGTGACGCGTCGCCGTGATCCGGATCGTGCCCGCCGGCTTGTCACGGAACTCGCTGAGCCCGGTCAGTTCGGCGTCGATGCTGTCGAGCGCGGGGCGCAGCGTGCCGAGCAGGCGCTCGCCGGCCTCCGTAGGCGCTACGCTGCGGGTCGTTCGCATCAGCAAGCGCACGCCGAGCCGGCTTTCGAGGCGCCGCATCGTATGGCTCAGCGTCGATTGCGAGGTGCCGAGTTTGGAGGCGGCACGGGTGAAGCTCTTCTCCTCGGCGACGACCATGAAAGCAGCCAGGTCGTTCAGCGCGTCGCGGTGCATTCATGAATGATAGACATAGCCGCGTGCGATTTCCATGGGCTAATCCCGTCGATCATTATCGCGTAGCTCGGCACATCGCCACCGATGCAAGCCCCAGGCACTCAGACATTCATGAACGGACCACATGATTTCATGCCATCGCAGGCATGAGATCAAAAGCGCTGCCCGTGCGTTGTATCCGTGGCAGCGAACGCCAACCTCTGCATCCGCTGGGCACGCCCCGGCAGTGCGGTGGAACCTCAAAGGACTTTTATGGACGCCCATGACGGTTTTCCAACCTCGCGCCGCACAGTGCTGGTCGGCGGCATGACTTCGGCGGCAGCCGTTACGCTTCCGGCTGCGGCGGAAGCTCGGACGCGAGCGACATCTGCGCCGCCTCCGATGGCAAAGGTCTCGTTGACGGTCAACAAGCGGCCTCACGATCTCGAGGTCGATACCCGCACGACCCTGCTCGACCTGTTGCGTGAGCACCTGAAGCTCACGGGTACGAAGAAGGGCTGCGATCACGGCCAGTGCGGCGCTTGCACGGTGCTCGTGAATGGCACGCGGATCAATTCGTGCCTATCGCTGGCGGTTCAGCATGTCGGCGACGAGGTCACCACGATCGAGGGCCTCGGGAACCCCGGAAAGCTCCATCGAATGCAGGCCGCCTTCGTCAAGCACGACGGCTATCAGTGCGGCTATTGCACGCCGGGCCAGATATGCTCGGCCGTGGCCGTGCTGCAGGAAATCGAAGCGGGGATTCCGAGCCACGTCCAGGCGGACATCGGCGCCAAGCCCAAAGCCACCAATGCCGAGATGCGCGAACGGATGAGCGGCAACCTCTGCCGCTGCGGGGCCTATTCGAACATTCTCGAGGCCATGACCGAAGTGGCGGGGAGCAAGGCATGAAAGCGTTCACTTACGAAAGAGCCACCTCGCCCGCCCAGGCCGCGGCGGCGGTCGCACGGCAGGCCGGTGCCAAGTTCCTCGCCGGCGGCACCAACCTGCTCGATCTGATGAAGCTCGAGATCGAGACCCCCCAGCATCTCGTCGACGTTCAGGATCTCAAGCTCGACACGATCGCTGCTACCGACAACGGCGGCCTGCGGATCGGCGCGCTCGTCACCAACACGACGTTGGCTGCCGACGCGCGGGTACGGCGCGATTACGCTGTCCTGACCCGCGCGATCGTCGCGGGTGCCAGCGGCCAGCTGCGCAACAAGGCGACGACGGCAGGAAACCTGCTCCAGCGCACGCGCTGCCCCTATTTCTACGACACCAACCAGGCCTGCAACAAGCGCAAGCCAGGTTCGGGCTGCGCGGCGCTCGGCGGCTACTCGCGCCAGCTCGCGATCATCGGCACCTCGGACCAGTGCATCGCGACCTACCCTGGCGATATGGCTGTCGCCCTGCGCGTGCTCGACGCCACGGTCGAAACCGTGGCCGCCGACGGCCGCACGCGTGCGATCCCGATCGCTGATTTCCACCGACTCCCCGGCGACAATCCGCAGCGCGATACCGCGCTTGAAGCCGGCGAACTCATCACCGCGGTCACCCTGCCCAAGCCGCTCGGCGGCCGGCACCTCTACCGCAAGGTTCGGGACCGCGCCTCCTATGCCTTCGCGCTCGTCTCGGTTGCCGCAGTGATCCAGCGTGACGGCACGGGCC
>SECS01000198.1 GCA_004211435.1 Novosphingobium sp.
TCGGGCCGGGCGGTCAGGCCTTTGTCGAGCGCGAAGTTGTGGTCGTAGCCGCGGCCGAAGACGATCTGCGGATCGGTGCCGTCGCGCTGGCCATCGGCGACGCGGCGGGGTGCGCGGAAATCGAACACGGTCCCGGCAACGGGCTTGAGCTCGCCCGTGGGGATCAGCTTGGCGTTGACCGGGGTGAAGCGCGCAGCGGGAATCGTCAGGCGGTGGCCGGTGGCGCCTTCGGCCGAGCCTTCGCCGCCCATGTCGAAGATCGCGTGGTTGGTCATGTTGACCACGGTCGGCTTGTCGGTAGCCGCCTCGAACAGGATGCCCAGGTTGCCGGCTTCGTCGAGCGTATAGGTGACCGTGGCGGTCAGCTTGCCCGGATAGCCCGAATCGCCATCGGGGCTGACATGGCGCAGCACGACGCTGGCGGTGGGGCCGGACTTGACCGAGACCACCTGCCAGGCCGCCTTGTCGAAGCCCTTGCCGCCGCCGTGGAGGCTGTTGCCGCCGTCGTTCTGCGGCAGCTGGTAGGTCTTGCCGTTGAGCGCGAACTTGCCGTCGGCGATGCGATTGGCATAGCGTCCGACGGTGACGCCGAAATAGTTGGGGTGATCGACATAGGACGCGAGATCATCGTAACCGAGCACGACGTCGGCGACCTTGCCCGTGCGATCGGGCGCGAACAGCTTCTGCAGGGTTGCGCCGTAGCTCAGGATCACGGCCGAGATGCCGTTGCCGGCCTTGAGCGTGATCGCGGTGATCGGCGTGCCATCGGCCAGAGTGCCGGCCGAAGCCTGGGTCGCGTCGGCTGCGAGCGCCGTACCCGCGAGCGTGGCAGCCAAGGCGAGAACCGCCGACGTAGCCAGTCTCTTGCCCAGTTTCCGCATTCCCGACGCTCCCATATCTATGGCATTCGCTGCTCCATTGACGCAGCGTTGCAATCTATATAGTCCGACAAATAGAAAATGTGCAAGCCGCTTTGCCGCTCGGTGCTTCGGCTTCGTGATCTGAGAGGAACGATATGCCCCCCGCGGTCCCTTCGAGCGCCACTCCTTTGACGAACCCGCAGGATGGCGCGGTTCGCTATGGTCCGGCGCTGACGCTGCTTGCCAGTCTGTTCTTCATGTGGGGCTTCATCACGGTCATCAACAACACGCTGCTGCCGCACCTGCGCAGCGTGTTCGAGCTCAATTATACGCAGACAACCCTGATCGAATCCGTGTGGTTCATCGCCTATTTCGTGGCGTCGATTCCCTCGGCCAAGCTGATCGAACGCATCGGCTATCAGAAGGCGCTGGTCGTTGGCCTGCTGATCATGGCCGCGGGCGCGCTGGGCATGATGCTCGCGGCCAGTCTGCCGTCTTACGGCGTGACTCTGACCATGCTGTTCGTGATCGCTTGCGGCATCACCCTGCTCCAGGTCGCGGCCAATCCCTATGTCGCGGTGGTCGGCAAGCCCGAGACGGCCTCGTCGCGGCTCAACCTGGTCCAGGCGCTCAACTCGGCGGGCACCATGCTGGCACCCATGTTCGGCGCCTATCTGATCCTGGGGCGCAGCAAGGGTGGCACGGCCGAGGCCGGCGTCGTCCTGACCGAGGCCGAGCGTCTCGCGGACGCGCAGTCGGTGATCCTGCCCTATGGCCTGGTCGCCGCGGTCCTGCTGATCCTCGCCGTGGTGATCGCGAAATTCCCGCTGCCCGCCATGGTCTCGACCGGAGCGCGTCGGGAGGCTTTGCACGACGCTGCGGGGCAAGGCGCCTGGCAGCGTTTCTGGAATCACCCGCTCTGGCAGCACCGCAACCTCGTGCTCGGCGTGCCGGCGATCTTCATCTACCTGATCGCCGAGATCGGCGTCGCCAACCTGTTCATCAACTTCGTCAGCCAGCCCGACATCGCCAACCTGACGCACGAGCAGGCCGGCAAGTACCTGTCGCTGCTTTGGGGCGGCATGATGGTCGGCCGCTTCGCCGGCGCGGCGATCATGCAGCGCTTCGACGCGGCCAAGGTGCTCGCGCTGTTCTCGGTCGGCGCCTTCGTGGTGATGATCGTCACGGTCTTCGCGCAGGGCCCGGTGGCGATGTGGTCGCTGATCCTCGTCGGCCTGTTCCATTCGATCATGTTCCCGACGATCTTCACCTTGGGAATCAAGGGCCTGGGCCCGCTGACCGAGGAAGCCTCGGGCCTGCTGGTCATGGCCATCGCTGGCGGCGCGCTCGTCGTGGTCCAGGGCTATATCGCCGACCGCGTCGGGCTGCAGACCTCGTTCCTGCTGACCGCCGCCTGCGAGCTCTACATCGTGTTCTACGCGCTGTGGGGCTCGCGCCCGACCGCCGCGCTGGTCGACGTGGAGGTCGAAGCCCCGGTGGCCTGAGGCGCTTCAGTTCTCCATCGAACTGCGCGTGTCCTCCAGCGCAAGATCGACGAGCACGCCCATCGCCTCGGCCGCGGCCTCGGCCTCGCCGGCGGCGATGGCATCATAGACGCGCACGTGATCGGGGATCGGATTGCGCGGCAATTCGCGCGAGCGCTGCTTGAACTGCGTGGTCCAGTGCACTGCGGCGCCAATGCTCGCACTCAGCACGACGAGCGCGTGATTGCGCGTCGCCTGAAGAATGGCGTTGTGGAAGTCGCGGTCGGCGGCGCGGCCGGCGTCGGTGGTCAGCGTGTGGCGGCGCATGCCCGCGAGCGCGTCCTTCATCACCTTCAGATCGGCCTTGTCGCGGCGCTGGGCCGCAAGCCGTGCCGCCGCCGGCTCGATGATCGCGCGCAGTTCGAACAGGTCGCGGACGAATTCGATGTCGGGCTCGCCGGCGAAGGCCCAGGCGAGGACTTCGGGATCGAGCAGGTTCCAGCGATCGCGCGGCAGCACGCGCGTACCCGCCTTGGGGCGGCTGGCGACGAGGCCCTTGGCGGTGAGCACCTGGATCGCCTCGCGATAGGCGCTGCGGGAAACCTTGAGCTCCTCGGCGAATGCGACTTCGCCCGAGAGGACGTCGCCGGGGGCATATTGGCCCGACAATATCGCGGTGCCCAATTTGTGCGCGATCGCCCCGTGTAGTCGCCGTCCCGGTCCCCGCGTTTCCTTCAGACGGTCTGCTACGTCTTCGTCATTGGCGGATTCTGGCTTGGTCACAGTTCGATATTCCCCTTCGATCAAAGCCTAACAGCCATCTGGCCGACAGGGAACGACAAAGATTGCGTTTCCCGCGCGAGAATAATATGTCGGAGTAAATAAGGAGCACCGCTATGACTGAATTCCGTTCCGTGGCCGCAGCGACCGGCGAGCCTTTCGGCGAGCCCTTCCAGGTCGACGGACCGGCCGAAGTCGCCGCGGCCTGCGCCGCCGCCGAGGCCGCTTTCGATGTCTATCGTGCGACCAGCCGCGAAGATCGCGCAGTCTTCCTCGAGCGAATCGCCGCCGAAATCCTCGCACTCGGCGATTCGCTGGTCGAAGCCGCCATGGCCGAGAGTGGTCTGCCACGCGCACGCCTGGAAGGTGAGCGCGGCCGCACCGTCGGTCAGCTCCAGCTCTTCGCTCAGGTCCTCCGTTCGGGCCAGTGGCAGCAATTGCGCATCGATCCCGCTCTGCCCGATCGCCAGCCGCCGCGCCCCGATCTGCGCCTGCGCATGATTCCGCTCGGCCCGGTCGCCGTATTCGGCGCCTCGAACTTCCCGCTCGCCTTCTCGACCGCGGGCGGCGACACCGCCTCGGCGCTCGCCGCCGGCTGCCCGGTCGTGGTCAAGGGCCATCCGGCGCACCCGCAGACCGGCGCGCTCGTCGCCGGCGCGATTGCGCGTGCGGTCGAAGCCAGCGGACTTCCCGCTGGCGTTTTCGGTCATGTCGCGGGTCCGTCGAACGAACTCGGCTCGGCGCTCGTCCAGGATCCGCGCATCACCGCAGTCGGTTTCACGGGTTCGCGCGGGGGCGGTCTCGCTCTCGTCAAGCTCGCCCAGGCGCGCGACGTGCCGATCCCGGTCTATGCCGAAATGTCGAGCATCAATCCCGTCCTGCTGCTGCCCGAAGCGCTCAAGGCGCGCGGCGAAGCTCTGGGCACCGCCTTCGTCGGTTCGCTGACCATGGGCGCGGGACAGTTCTGCACCAACCCGGGTCTCGTCTTCGCAATCGAGGGTGAAGGTCTCGACGCCTTCGTTTCCGCGGCGAGCGGGGCGGTCGCCGATGCCAAGCCGCAGACGATGCTCACCACCGGCATTCGCGCGGCCTTCGGCAGCGGTACCGACGCGCTCGCCGGCCATGCTGCGGTGAAGACCCTGGCTCACGGCGATACCGGCAACACGACCTGCGGCGGCGCCGTGCTGTTCCAGACCACGGCGACCGAGTTCCTTGCAGACAAGGCGCTCCAGCACGAGGTCTTCGGCGCTTCGTCGATCATCGTGCGCTGTGCCGACGAGGTCGAACTCGCCGCCGTGGTTGCTGGTCTCGAAGGCCAGCTCACCGCGACGTTGCACATGGACGCGGCCGACGAGCCGCTGGCCGGCCGCCTGCTGCCGCTGCTCGAACG
>SECS01000199.1 GCA_004211435.1 Novosphingobium sp.
CCGCAGGTCCAGCATCGCGGGCTCAAGGCGACGACGCCGCATGCCCATGCCAAGGCGGGTTCGGTCGACCTGATCGCCAGCCCGTTGGCGCAGATGTCGGCGAGCCCCGCCGCGATCCGTCGCGCGCCGCCGCTGCTGGGCGAGCATCTTGACGAGGTCCTGGCCGAACTCGGCTACAGCGCCGAACGCATCGCCGAGCTGAAAGACGCGAAGATCGTCTGAGTTACTCCCCTTCCCCCTTGATGGGGGAAGGATGCGAAGACTTGGGCGCTTGCGCCCTAGTCGTAGCTGGATGGGGGTGAGCGCGCCACAAACCCTGCGCTCGCCGGAGACGTCACCCCTACCCAACTCCAGCTAGGCAGCAAGCTGCCAAGCTTCCGTATCCCTCCCCCATCGAGGGGGAGGGTACAGGATCACTTACCCTTGAACTCGGGCTGGCGCTTACCAGCAAACGCCGTCACGCCCTCGACGAAATCCTCGGTCCGGCTTGCCGCGAGCTGACCCGCGCGTTCGTTCTGCAGCGCCTGTTCGAGACTGCAATCGGCCGCAGCCCAGGCGATGCGCTTGATCATGCCGAGCGAGCGCGGCCCCTTGGCGAGCTGGGTCGCCAGCGCCAGGCCCGCGCTCTCGACCTCGTCGTCGGGGACGACGCGGTTGACCAGGCCCCATTCGAGCGCCTGCGCGCCGTAGAGCCGCTCGCCCAGCAGCATCATCTCCATCGCCCGCACGCGGCCGACCGCACGGCGGTGACGATCGGCTGCTCCATCGCCTTCATGCGGGTGATGATCGGGTTGTAGTAGCGGTCGAGCAGATGGCCGACGTCGCGCATCGGATCATCGAGCACAGCCTCGGCATCGGCCAGGTTGGCGCCCGAATTGAAGCCCTTGCCCTCGCCGGTGAACAGCACGGCGCGGCTTTCGAAGGCGGCACGGTTGAACGCGTCGACCAGTTCCTCGCCCATCTGCGCCGAACCGGCGTTGCGCGTGGCCGGATCGTTCATCGAGATCCGTGCGACGCCGTCGTCGTTCAGCGAATAAAGGACTTTCTCGTAGGTCATTTCCTGGAACCTTCCTTCACCTCACCCATCCCCTCAGCCGTCACCCTGAACTTGTTTCAGGGTCCATTTCTCATCCCGCACGAACTTTGCCGGGAGGCACGATGGATCCTGAAACAAGTTCAGGATGACGATGAAGGCAAGCGGTGAGTGTTAACCCACCATGCCGCCGAAGCGCTGCTTCACGATCGCCTCGGCATCGCCGATGATGCGGTCGATCAGGTCCTGGCACGAGGGAATGTCGTGGATCAGGCCCTGGACCATGCCGGCCCAGAAAATGCCCTGGTCGACGTTGCCGCTCTGCAGCATCTCGCGGCCGACCGCGCCCGCGACGTAGGGCTTGATGTCCTCGAACACCGCGTCGGGGTTGGCCGAGATCTCGACCACCTTGTCCGATACCGAGTTCTTGCCGACGCGCGCGGTGTTCTTGAACTTGCGGAAGATCAGGTTGGTGCCGCGCTCGTCGTTCTGGACGTAGAGCGCCTTGATGTTGTCGTGGATCGGCGCTTCCTTGGTCGCGCAGAAGCGCGTGCCCATGTTGATGCCCTCGGCGCCCAGCGCCAGCGCGGCGACCAGACCGCGGCCGTCGCCGATGCCGCCCGAGGCGAGCATCGGGATCTTCACCTTGTCGGCGGCCGACGGGATCAGGATCAGGCCGGGGATGTCGTCCTCGCCCGGGTGACCCGCGCATTCGAAGCCGTCGATCGAGATGATGTCGCAGCCCGCACGCTCGGCCGAGAGCGCGTGGCGCACGGCGGTGCACTTGTGCAGGACGGTGATGCCGTGCGGCTTCACCATTTCCCAGATCTCGCGCACTTCCTGCGTGCCCGCGGTCTCGATGATCTTGATGCCGGCGTCGATCGCCGCCTGGGCATAGCCCTTGTAGTCGGGCGGCAGGATCGTCGGCAGGACGGTGATGTTCACCGCGAAGGGCTTCGAGGTCATCGACTTGCAGCGCTCGATCTCCTCGCTGAGCGCCTTCGGGCTCGGCTGGGTCAGCGCGGTCAGGGTGCCGAGGCCGCCGGCATTCGACACCGCGCTCGCCAGCTCGGCGAGACCGACGCCCTGCATGCCACCCTGGACGATCGGATGTTCGATACCGAGCATTTCGGTGATGCGCGTCTTGAAGGCCATTGCGTCTCGTCTCCTGAAATTAGGCTGGTATCTGGCTGGTTCGGCTCAGGCCGGTATTTGGTCGAATGGCACGCCTTTGTCCGGACGGTGGTCCTGCGGCAAGCCCAGAATCTTTTCGGCAATCGTGTTGAGCAGCATTTCGTCGGCGCCGCCCGCGATGCGCCCGGTGGGCGCGGCGAGCCACGAGGCGACCCAGTCGTCCTTGCTGCTCGCGAGCGGGTCCCAGGCTAGCCCGAGCTGGCCCATGAGGTCGATCGCCAGCTCGGACAGCTTCTGTCGGCTGCGCACCGACACGAGCTTGTTGAGCGCGCCCTCGGGCCCAGGCTCCATGCCCGCGGCCATCATCCGCATCGCCCGCGTGGTGATCGCCTCGAGCCCCGCGCGCATCGCGTGGCTGCGCGCGATGGCCGAGCGGATGCGGCCATCCGCGATTGCCGGGCGACCGTTGATCTCGCTGATCTTGGCCAGGTCGACGAAGGTCGCCGTGGTCGGGCCGAAACCGGCGGGATCGGAGGCCGAGTAGCGCTCGATCATCAGGGTCGCCATGGCCGTCGCGAAGCCGCCGCCGACCGGGCTCAGCCGCTGGCCGTCGTCGAGCCGGACGTCGTCGAAGAACACCTCGTTGACGTGGTCGTGCCCCGCCGCGGCGAGCTTGATCGGGCGGACCTCGACGCCGGGCGCCTTCATGTCGAGCCAGAAGAAGGTGAGCCCCTTGTGCTTGAGCGCCTTGGGATCGTTGCGCGCGATGATGACGCCGTAGTCCGAATGCTGGGCGAAGGTCGTCCAGAGCTTCTGGCCGTTGAGCTTCCAGCCGTTTCCTTCGGTCTCGACCTTGGTTCGGAGGCCGGCGAGGTCCGAGCCGCCCGACGGTTCGGAGAACAACTGGCACCAGATCTCGTCGCCGCGCAGCGCGGCAATCGCGCGTTCCCGCGCCCAGGCGCGATCCTGCGCGAAGCGGAGCACGACGGGGACCGAGATGCCGAGCGAGACGCCGAAATAGGCGATCGGCATGCCGAAGCCCATTTCCTCCTGCTCGAACACCACCTTGTGCAGCGGCGTCAGCCCCTGCCCGCCGAGTTCGGGATCCCAGTGGATGCCGGCGAAACCGGCTGCGAACTTGGCGGCCTGGTAGGCGCGGCCGGCGGCCAGATGCTCGGCTTCGGACAGGCCCTTGAGCGCATCCTTGCCGAAGGCCGGGGCGACCGACTCCAGCCAGGCGCGGGCCCTTTGCCGAAATGTCTCGATCTCGCTCATGCGCTGGCTCCCGCAAGTTCGTCGACGAGAATGTCTTCCCAGAACAGCATGTTGCCCTGCTCGATCGCCAGGCTCCGCGCGCGGCGCATGTGAAGGTGGAGACCGCTCTCCCAGGTCGTGCCGATGCCGCCGTGGACCTGGACGGCATCGCGCGCGGCGGTGTCGTAAGCCTCGGTCGCGGTCAGTCGCGCGGCGGCGGCGGCGGCGACGAAGCCCGGCTGCCCCTCGATAGACGCGGCGTGGATGGCGTTGGCGCGGGCGATCTCGACGAGGCCGTAGAGCTCGGCCAAGCGGTGCTTGACCGACTGGAACGCGCCAATCGGCTGGCCGAAGGCCTTGCGTTCGTTGGCATAGTCGCGCGCGATGAACAGCAGCGCCTCGGCGCCGCCGACCTGTTCGTGCGCAGTGACTACGGCCTGGCGGGCAAGAATATCGAGCGCGAGAATGCGTGCCGCGTCGCCCGTAGCGAGCAAGGAGGCGGGGCTATCGGCGAAATCGAGATCGGCGAAGAGGCGGGCGTTGTCGAAGCTGTCGACTGCCCGGCGCGCGACGCCGTCGAGCGTGGCGAGGACCAAGGCCGGCTCGCCGCCGTGCGAGGCCCAGACCACGGCGAAATGAGCCGAGAGACCGGCCGTGACCGCCGGTTTGGTGCCGCTGAGCCGACCATCGGCGAAGGTCACGGTCGGGAGCGACGGCAGCACGGCATTGCCCTCGGCGGAGGCGATCGCAGCCAGCGCTTCCCCGCTCGCGAGTTTGGGCAGCCAGTGCGAGGCCGCCTCGCCGTCGAGGCCGGCCAAGGCGCGGATCGCCCCGTAATTGCTGGTGAGGAACGGCGCGCCTGCGGTCGCCGCGCCGCTGGCCTGGGCGACGAGGCCGAGTTCGATCAGGCCAAGCCCCAACCCACCCTGCGCCTCGGGCACGGCGAGTGCGGTCCAACCCTGTTCGATCGCGGTATCCCAGAACGTCCGGTCCCACTCGCCCGTCCGCTCCAGCAAGCCGAGCAGCCGCGCCTTGTCCACGCGCGCGTCGAGCACGCGGCGGGATTCGCGTGCGATCGCCTGTTGCTGCTCGTCGTAGACTATCGACATGCCGAGCCCCTCTCCCTTGTGCGGCTAGTGTAAGCCGATCGCGGCATCAAGCGCGATAGGGAGGCGATGCGCGGCTGCGGCTGACTGTGGCCGATGCCGCCATGCTCCCGGGCCGCAATCGCCGTCCGAACGGCGGATCAGACGCCGGTAAGCAGGAAGTCGACCGCGTTGCCGATGGCGAAGTCGTACTGCGCCGTCCGAACTGACGATTTTTCGCCAAGGGCAACTCGTTCTTGGCCACCCATCTGCCGTGGCTCCTGCGGATGCTTGTGCGCGGTCACCCGCGCTCTTTCGCGATCACCGCAACGGTGAAGCGCGAAATGCAGACGAGCTTGGCCGCCTCGTCCTCGATGCGGATCGACCAGACGTGGGTGCTGCGGCCCAGCGCTTCGGGCCGCGCGGTGGCGTAGACCCAGCCCGAGAAGGCCGGGCGAATGTGGTTGGCGTTGATCTCCTGCCC
>SECS01000200.1 GCA_004211435.1 Novosphingobium sp.
CCGCCGAAGGTGTCGCGGCTGCGGTTGAAGAACACCTGGCTCATGAAATTGCCGCCAAGGAAATCGCTGTCGGCATAAGTCAGCGAAACGGACTCGGTGCGGTTGGCCGCCGGCTTGCCCGGAGGCGCGCCCGCCACCGCGCTCGTCGGCACGCCCGTGGTGCGATTGCCCGCAAGCGGGACGAAATCGCCGTCGACCTTCATCTCGAAGCGGCTGGCGATCAGGTCGAGCCGCCCGCTCGGCGTGACCTGATAGCCGATCCGCGCGAACAGGTTCGTCGTGTTCGAATCCTGCGTCTCGCCCTGTGTCAGGTTGAGGCCGACACGGCGATCCTGGCCGTCGTAGAACACGCCGCGCTTCTCGTAGACCGCCCCCAGGGTCACGTCGAAGGCGCCGGCCTTGTACTGCAGCAGGCCGCCGGCCTTGTAGCCGATGCCGTCGCCGGTGAAGCCGTTGTCCGCCGTCGCCTGGAGCAGGGTGCGCCCCGACAGGCCCTCCTCGCGCGGCGCGCCGACCGTCACCTGGTTGACGATGCCGCCCGTGCCGCCGATGCCCTGGAGCGCGTTCGAGCCGAAGATCAGCTCGACGCGGTCGATGAAGAAGCCGTCGATGGTAAAGCCGTCGCGGCTGCCGTCGCGCAGCGGGGTCGACTGCGGGATGCCGTTGATCGCGTAGAGCGGCGAACGCCCGCGCAGGGTCTCGCCCGCGCCCGAAAGCTTCTGCCGCGTCGGCGAGAACGACGGCGTCAGGGTCGCGACGGCATCGGTCACCGAGCCACCGATCGTCATCTGCTGGTCCAGAACGTCGCGGCCGATGATGTCCACGGTCAGCGGCAGCGCATTGAGCGGCAGCGCCGTGCGCGCGGCGGTGACGATGATGGTCTCATCGGGCGCGAGCGCCGCATCCTGCGCAAAGGCAGGCGCAGCGGTTATCGCGATCAGCGCGGAGGAGACGAGGAAAGACGAGCGAAGCATGGCGGACACCCCTGGAAATCAGGGGCCGCCTAAACCTCAGCCGATGCTAATGCAATCGACTCTCATTAACCGCCAGCACCACACCAGCGACTGTGGCAAATTCACAACAATGTCAGCTGCGCGCGCCGAGATCGCCCTGACCCAAGGTGCCGCTGGCCATCTCCAGCATGGCGTCGAGGCTCTTCTTCGCGGCAAGGCGCAGGCCTTCCTCGATCTCGATCCGCGGCGTCAGGTCGCGCAGCGCGAGGTAGAGCTTTTCCAGCGTGTTGAGCGCCATGTAGGGGCAGATGTTGCAATTGCAGTTACCGTCGGCCCCCGGCGCGCCGATGAAAGTCTTGTTCGGCAGCGACTTTTCCATCTGATGGATTATGTGCGGCTCGGTCGCGACGATCAGCTTATCGCCGGGCATCGTGTTGGCATATTGCAGGATGCCGCTGGTCGAACCGACATAGTCGGCGTGATCGACGATGTGCGGCGGGCATTCGGGATGCGCGGCGATCGGCGCTTCGGGATGCTCGGCCTTGAGCTTGAGCAGTTCGCGCTCGCTGAACGCCTCGTGGACGATGCAGACGCCGGGCCAGAGCAACATCTCGCGGTCGAACTTCCGGCTCAGATAGCCGCCGAGGTGGCGGTCGGGACCGAAGATGATCTTCTGGTCGCGCGGGATCTGCGAGAGGATCGTCTCGGCGCTCGACGAGGTGACGATGATGTCGCTGAGCGCCTTCACCTCGGTCGAGCAGTTGATGTAGGTCAGCGCGATGTGATCGGGATGCGCCTCGCGGAAGGCCTTGAACTTCTCGGGCGGGCACGAATCCTCGAGGGAGCAGCCGGCGTCGAGATCGGGCAGGACGACGATCTTCTGCGGGCTCAGAATCTTGGCGGTATCGGCCATGAACTTGACGCCGCAGAAGGCGATGACTTCGGCATCGGTCGCCGCAGCCTTGCGACTCAGTTCGAGGCTGTCGCCGACGAAATCGGCGAGGTCCTGGATCTCGGGCTTCTGGTAATAGTGCGCCAGGATCACCGCGTTGCGCTCCTTGCGCAGGCGGTCGATCTCGGCGCGCAGGTCGAGGCCGGTGAGATTCACGTTCTGGACGGTCATCGGAAGCTTTTCATCCCTCGGATCTTTGCCGGGCAGATAGGGACTGACGGCGCGGTTCCCAAGGAGAAAATGCGGCTCAGACGACCACCATGCCCTCGGCCAGCGCGATCCAGGCGGGTATCCGCGCCACGGCTTCGACCACCACATGCGAGAGCGTGACCACCAGCATGGCCGCCAGGGTCGCGGGATGGACATGGCCGAGCACCTTGCGATCGTGCCGGACGACGATGGCAAAGACGCCAAGCTGGATCGCCAGGACCAGCCATTCGCCCCAGGGCATGATGAAAGGCATCGGCAGGAGCCGCCCCAGCGCCGGCTCCATGATCATGATCAGCGCGCCGAGCATCAGCCGGCGATGCCATTCGGTCTGCCGCCGGCGCACCACCGCGAAGGCGACCAGCGCCGCGAAGAAGGCAATGCCGATCTGGGTGAGCGCGAGGAAATAGCCGGGCGAGAAGAACGGCGGCTGGCGCCCCGTCTCGATCGCGCGCAGCCCGGCGTAGGAACCCGTGACGACCACGGCCGCGGCGAGCAGGACGCCGATCCAGCCGAGCCGGCGATGGAGCGCCAGGTTGTCGCGCTGGATCAGCGCGGCCTGGACGATCGACAGCCCCAGCCAGGACAGCATGACGAGGCCGTGCAGATGAACGTGGATCGGCGCCTGCGCGGGCTGGACGAAGCCGCGCAAGGCGAACTGCGCGAAACCGAAGACGATGAACACGGCGATGCCGATCATCATCTTCTGCCAGAACGATTGATCGACGGCCGTTGCCGGCGCGAGCGTTGCCATGATGAAGTCCCCCAACCCCAATTGTGCCGCGGATATTACCGCAGACCGGACCGGAGACAAAGGGCTTTCAGCCGGGCGCGGGCTCGCCGTCGAAGCGCACTTCGACCGTCACCGCGCCGAAGCCCGCGACCTGGAGCGGGATCGCCAGGTTCTGGCGCACGGCCTCCTTGGCGGCGGCGCGGGCGAGGCCCATCAGCACGGGGTTCGCCGCCTCCGCCGCGGCCTGGCGCTCGGCGAGCTGGGTGTTGGCCTTGGTCAGCCGCGCCTGCGCGCCTTGGGTGATCCAGACCCCCTCGCGCAGATACTGGGCGCGCCCCTCGTCGAGATTGGGCCGGCCGATCTGCAAGGCCGGCAGTCGCACGTCCATGCGTTTCGCCTGCGGGTCCCAGGTCAGCCGATCGTGGCTCATCACCGAGAGGTCGATCGCATAGTCGACCCGTGTCGGGATCACCGCGACCTGGCGCGACTTGATCAGGCCGAACACCTGCTCGTCGTCGTTCGACACTACGGGCGAGACCTGCGCCGAGAACACAGTCAGCCGGTTCTGCTTCTCGAAGGCGGTCAGGGTCGTCGCCAAAGGATCGCCCGCCGGCCGGGGACCATAGGCCGACCAGGCCAGCCAGGCGGCGAGCGCCAGTGCGACGACGAAGAGCAGCCAGGGCAGCGCCGCGGCCCGAGCGGGTGGGCGGGCCGCGGCCTTGGGCTGCGAGGAATCGGAGGGCGGGTTCAGGCGGCTGTCGTCCATACGTCATCCGAACGGACGACTCGGCCCCGGCGTTCCAGATCGATCAGATGCGCGAGCACCGAACGCTCGGCCGCGGGCCAGAGCCGCGGGTCGACCGCCTTGTACATCTGCGGCACCATGTCGGCGATCGTGTGCGTGCCGCCCTCGATCTGGCGGACGATCTGGTTCTCGCGCTGGCGGCGATGGCCGATCATGCCGCGCACAAGCTGCTGCGGCTTGGTCACCGCCGCGCCGTGCGCCGGGTAATAGACCCGGTCGGTGCGCTCGTAGAGCTTGGCGAGGCTCGCCATATAGGCGGTCATGTCGCCGTCGGGGGGCGATACCACCGAGGTCGACCAGCCCATGACGTGATCGCCGGTGAACAGCGCCCCGCTCTCCTCGAGCGCGAAGCACAGGTGGTTCGAGGTGTGCCCCGGCGTCGCCACCGCGGTCAGGGTCCAGCCCTCGCCCGAAATCTGCTCGCCATCGGCCAGCACGCGGTCGGGCGCATAGTCGGGATCGAAGCTCGCGTCGGAGCGTGGGCCGTCGTCCGAAAGCACCAGCGGCGCGCAGCCGACGATCGGCGCCCCGGTCAGCGCCTTCAAGGGCGCGGCGGCGGGCGAATGGTCCTTGTGCGTATGCGTGCAAACGATCGCGACCAGCCTGGCCGTGCCGATCGCCGCGAGCAGCGCCGCGAGGTGATCGTCCTCGAGCGGCCCCGGATCGATCACCGCGACCTCGCTGCCGCTACCGACGACGTAGCTCTGCGTGCCGGTGAAGGTGAAGGCCGAAGGATTGGCGGCGAGCACGCGGCGCACCAGCGGCTCGAGCGCCTCGGCCGTGCCGACGGGCCAGGGTTTGGCGGGGAATTCCATGGGGTGCGATATGGGGCGATGG
>SECS01000201.1 GCA_004211435.1 Novosphingobium sp.
CCGCGTTCGCATCGGAAGCAGGCGATCGACAGGACAAAACAGCCGGTCCCTTCCCGGCACTCGAGCTCGGTGGCCGCCATGACCACCGGGCTCTTTTCTTTTGCGGACGGGCGGCAGATCTCGCCGCCTTTTGCCGGCAAAGGTTAATCCGGCAACGGCGCTTCCGGCGCCTCGAGGATCATCGGCGCATAGGTCCGCCGGACGAAAAGCCACTGCCCATCCTCGCGCACCAGTTCATCGTCGTAAGAGCCGAACAGCTTGAACAGGCCGCCCGCCTTCAACTGGACGATCTCGCGCGCATAGGACCGCGCAACCGCGGCATCGCCATCGACGCGGATCCAGCCGATCTCGCCCCAGAAGGCGACCGCGTCCCAATCGGCCCAGAGCCTGTCCCACTCGGCCCGGCGCGCGGCCGCGCCGGCGCAGGCGAACATGTGCGAGTTCCATTCGCCAGCCTCGGTGAAGCAGGCGTTCCACGCCTCGCGGTCGCCGCGGCAGCTCGCATCGCCGTAGAGGCCATAGAGCTCGCGGATCAGCAGGCGGTCTTCGAGCGGGCCGGTGTTTGCCATCGTGTCTCTCCCTTATTCGTCGCGCATCGTGCAATCACCGGCGCGCGCGGGCAAGCGGGAGAGGGTCAGCGGCACTCCACGGTCAGGTGGGCCAGTTCGTGGACCGGCGCCAGCCGCGCGCGGATCGTATCCTGTGTGACGCCGGCGCGCGCGACGACGCTGACGATCGCCGCACGCGCCTCGGGGCCGACGCGCCAGACGTGGAGATCGGCGAGGCGGGCGTCGCCGGGCGCCTCGACCAGTTCGCGGACTTCCTGGGCGACATGATCGTCGGTGCGGTCGAGCAGGACCGCGGCGGTGTCGCGCATCAGGGTCCAGGACCAGCGCGCGATGACCACGGCTCCGACCAGCCCCATGACGGGGTCCATCCACAGCCAACCCAGATAGCGCCCGGCGAGCAGCGCTGCGATCGCCAGGAGCGAGGTCAAGGCGTCGGCCAGGACGTGGACGTAGGCCGAACGCAAATTGTTGTCGCCGGCGTGCGCGTGGCCATGAAGATGGTCGTGGTCATGCCCGTGCCCATGGTGATGCCCGCCCGAGAGCAGCGCGGCGCTGACCAGGTTCACCGCCAGGCCGACGACCGCGATCAGGGTCGCCTCGCCGAAGGCGACATGGATCGGCTGGAACAGCCGTAGGGCCGATTCCACGCCGATGCCCAGCGCAATGAGCCCGAGCGCCATGGCCGAAGCGAAGCCGGCGAGATCGCCGACCTTGCCGGTGCCGAAGCTGAAGCCGGGATCGCGCGCGTGGCGCCGGGCATAGGCATAGGCCGCTGCGGCGACCGTGAGCGCGCCAGCATGGGTCGCCATGTGGAAGCCGTCGGCGAGCAGCGCCATCGAGCCCGTCCAGTAGCCGGCAAGGATTTCGCCCACCATCATCAGCGCGGTCAGCATTACGACCCAACGCGTGCGCCGTGCGTGATCGTCGTGCGCGGCGGCGAGGAAGACGTGGTCGTGGTCGGGGAGCGAGCTCATCGGGGCGTTCACTTCGCGTAGCGGCGGATCACCGCCATCAGCTCTTCCGCACCGGCGGCGCGTTCGGCGTCGCTGAGGCCCGGCAAGGCGACATGCTGTTCGAGATGATCGGCGATGATCTCGTCGAGCAGGCCGTTTACCGCACCGCGCACGGCGGCAACGAGGTGGAGCACGTCGCCGCAGCTTGCATCGGCAACCAGCGCGCGTTCGATCGCGCCGACTTGCCCGGCGATCCGACGCACGCGCGGCAGCAGGTCCGCGCTCTTTTCAGAAAGATGTCCCATATAGGGGTACCCCCTACCCCTATATGGTGAAAACAGCAATGACCGGCGATCAGAGCCCGGCCTCTGCGGCGAGGCGCGCAACCAGTTCGGCGGCTGGCAAGGCGCGGCTCAGCGGCGCGCCCTGTCCTGCCCATTGCGCGCCGAAGCCATGCTCGCCCGCGGTTTTGGCCGCGGCGTTAAGCGCCTTTCCGGCATCGTAGGCGATTGGATAGGCGGGCACCTGTCGTTCCGCCTCGGCGCCCCATGTGGTGAAGCGGTTCGCCAGGCACCGCGCGGGCCGGCCCGAGATCACGCTGGTCATCACCGTGTATTCGGCCGCCTTGCCGGCCATGGCCTCGCGATAGGCTTGGTCGGCGCTGCTTTCGGGGCAGCGGACAAAGGCTGTGCCGAGCTGCGCGGCCACGGCGCCGAGATCCAGCGCGGCGCGAATGCCCTGGCCGTCCATGATCCCGCCGGCAGCGATCACCGGCAGGTCGGCGCGGGCGACGAGCAGGCGGGTGAGCGCCAGCGTCCCCAGTCGGTCGTCAGGCGCATCGGGATCGAACACCCCGCGATGCCCGCCGGCCTCCCAGCCTTGTGCGACCACCGCATCGATCCCGGCGGCCTTGCACAGCGCGGCCTCGGCCAAGCTCGTGGCCGTAGCGACCAGAAGGCTACCGGCACCTTTCAGCGCGGCGATCCGCGCGGCATCGGGCAGGCCGAAATGGAAGCTGACCACCGGCGGCGCCTGTTCGACCAGAAGCCGCAACATGGCATCGTCATCGCCGAAGCTCTGGTAGATCGTGCGCAGTTCCTGGGGCGGGACGGCGCCGTAGCGCGCGAACAGCGGTGCGAGTTCGGCGAGCCAGGCGGCTTCGCGCGCGGCGTCGGGCTGCGGCGTCGCGTGGACGAAAAGGTTCACGTTGAATGGGCGTGCGGTGAGGGCGCGCGTCTGCGCGATCATCGCCCGTGCGCCGGCGGCATCGGTCGCGCCTACGGCGATCGAACCGAGCGCACCGGCGTTGGAGACCGCGGCGGCGAGCTCGGGCGTCGAGGTGCCCGCCATGGGCGCCTGGATGAGAGGAAGCGACAGTCCGAACTCGGCGATCCAGGTCATCGCCTGAATCTAGGCGAGCATGCGCGGTAAGCAAGAAGGGGGTCCCCCCGAAGCCGAGCTCAGGGGCTCGACCTCGGGGGGAGGGGCAATCAATCCTGCAACAGGATGGATATGCGTCGGTTGCGGGGGTCCTGCGGATTGTCGCGGACCAGCAGTTCGCGGTCGGCGACGCCTTCGATCCGGCGGAAGCGGTCCTCGGCGATGCCCGAGCGCATCAGCGACTGGCGTGTCGCTTCGGCACGGCCGGCGGAGAGCGACCAGTTGTTGGCCGCACCCGACTTCCATGGCAGCGAATCGGTATGCCCGCGGATCGTCAGGCCACCGCCTTGCGGCGCGACGGTATCGCCGATCACCTTCAGCAGCATCGAGGCATCGGGGGTCAGCACCGTGGTGCCGAGCATGAACATCGAGAAGTCGGCGTTGTCGACCAGGTCGATGCGGATGCCCTGCGTGGTATCGACCATGCGGACCTGCTTGGCCAGGCGACGCAGCGCTTCGCTGGCCTGCATCTTTTCCTGGAGTTGCTGCTCCATCTTCTTGACGCGCGAACTGTGACCGCTGCCTTCCTTCGGGCCGCCCGTGGCGTCCCGCGGGACCGTCATCGAACGGGTGCCGGTCTGGCCGGCGCGGTGCGGGTAGTTGTCGACGTCGGTGATCGACGAGCCGCCGAGCAGGCCGGCGGCCGAGCCCGCGCTGCCTTCGCGCGTCTTGACGAGCGTGGGCGAGAAATAGTCGGCGATGCCCTTGCGCTGCTTCTCGGTGGTGGCACCGAGAATCCAAAGCAGCAGGAAGAAGGCCATCATCGCGGTCACGAAGTCGGCATAGGCGACCTTCCAGGCGCCGCCGTGGTGTCCGGCGGCGACTATGGTGATCTTCTTGACGATGACGGGTGTCGGCAGCTCCTGCTTGCCACCCTTCTTGGGCGCAGCCATGGCTTAGCGGCCTCTCATCGCGTCGAGGAGTTCCGAGAGCCCCGGACGGAAGGCGTGGCCCAGGCCCGAACGGGCGCTTTCGACCACCAGCGGCTGAGGCCAGCCGTGGAGCGAGGCGACGATCACCTGCTTGACCGCGTGGAAGATCATCTCGTCCTGCTCGTTCACCTGCTTGAGGCGTCCGGCGATCGGGGCGACGATGCCGTAGGCGAGCAGAATGCCGAGGAAGGTACCGACGAGCGCCGAACCGATCATGCCGCCCAGGATGCTCGGCGGCTTGTCGATCGAGCCCATGGTCTTGACCACGCCGAGAACGGCCGCGACGATGCCGAGTGCCGGAAGCGCGTCGGCCAGGCCCTGGATCGCATGCTGCGGTTCGTGCAGTTCGTGGAAATGCGTCTTCATCGCATTGTCCATGACCTCTTCGACGGCGTGGACCTCGAGCGTGCCAGACGAGACGACGATCAGGGTCAGCGTGTCGGCGATCAGATCGACGAGCGGCTTGTTGCCGAGCAGGCGCGGGAATTCGGCGAAGATCGCTGAGCTCTTGGGATCCTGGACGTGGCTTTCCAGCGCGACCGGGCCTTCGCTGCGCAGCAGCTTCATCAGACGCGTCGTCAGGATGATGAC
>SECS01000066.1 GCA_004211435.1 Novosphingobium sp.
GACGGGGCGCGCGAACTCGATCGCGACCTGCGCCGTGGCGACGAGGTGCTTGATCGCCTGGTAGGAGCCGATCGGCTTGCCGAACTGGTGACGGTCCTTCGCGTATGCGACGGCCATGTCGATGCAACGCTGACCGAGGCCGATCGCCTGCGCAGCGGCAAGCAATTGGCCACGCTCGACGGTATCGCCCCAGTCATCGGCCAGACGTGTGGCCTGCGACGGTGTCCAGTCGACGCGGAACAGACGTCGGAAGGGATCGAAGCTCTCGACGGGGGTGAGCGTCACGGCGTCGCGCGCGACGAGGTGCACTTCGCCCTGATGATAGAGCAGCAGGGCACCGGCGCCGTCGGCGTCGGCGACGAAGGGGTTGGCCGGATGACCGATCGCGAAGACCTCGCCGGCCAGCACCCGCTCGACCGGCCCGCCGAGCCTGGCCAGCAGCGGGGCGACGAGTCCGGCCTGCTCGACCAGAGGCTCGGGCAAGGCAACGTAACCGGCGGCTTCGGCTATGCCGATCAGGTCGATCGTATCGAGGCCGAGCCCGCCTTGAGCATCGGGCACGCATATGCCGAGCAGGCCCATGTCGCGGATCGTCGTCCAGCGCGCGGCATCGAAGGCCTCGCCGCTCGCAAGCAGGCGGCGCAGGTCGGCCGGGGTGCAGCTCTCGACGAGCATGTCGCGCGCGGCCTCGGTGATCGCGGCTTGGTCTTCGGTGAAGGCGAAATGCACGGGGTTTCAGCCTTTCGGCAGGCCGAGCATGCGCTCGGCGATGATGTTGCGCTGGATCTCGTTCGAGCCCGCGTAGATCGGTCCGGCCAGCGCGAAGACGTAGTAGTCGAGCCATTCGCCGGGCAGTTCCGCGCCTGCGCCGAGGATGTCGAGCGCGGTCTGCGCGAGCGCCATGTCCATCTCGGACCAGAAGATCTTGTTGGTCGAGCTTTCGGGCCCGATCGTGCCGCCTGCGGCGAGGCGCGAGCACATCGCGTAGATCGCCAGGGCATAGGCGTCGGCGTCCATCCAGCTCTTGGCGACGCGCTCGGCCATCGATGCCGGCAGCCTGTCCTTGTGCGCCTCGTAAAGCGCGATCAGCTTGCTCGCGGCGTGCTGGTAGCGTGCAGGGCTGCGCAGCAGCAGCCCGCGTTCGAAGCCGGCGGTGGCCATGCAGACCTTCCAGCCTTCGCCTTCGCCGCCGAGGCGGTCGGTGACGGGTACGCGCACTTCGTCGAGGAAAATCTCGGCAAACACCTGCTCGCCGTCCATGCGTTCGATTGGGCGACGGGTGACTCCGGGTGCGTCGAGCGGGAACAGGATCAGCGACAGGCCCTTGTGCCGCTCGCTGCCAGGTTCGCGGAACAGGCCGAAGGCCCAGTCGGCGAAGACCGCGCGGCTCGACCAGATCTTCTGGCCGCTGAGGACGTAGTGGTCGCCGTCTCGTGTCGCTGTCGAGCGTACGCCGGCTAGGTCGCTGCCCGCGCCGGGTTCGGACCAGGCCTGGGCCCAGATGTCGTCGCCCGCCGCCATGCGCGGCAGGAAGCGCGCTTTCTGCTCGGGCGTGCCGAATTCCATCATCGTCGGGCCGAGCAGGAAGATGCCGTTCTGGTTGACCCGCGTTGGGGCCTGGGCGCGGTAGTATTCCTCCTCGAAGATCAGCCAGCGGATCAGGTCGAGCCCGCGGCCACCGAGTTCCTCGGGCCAGGTGACCATGCCCCAGCGACCCTCGTTGAGCTTGCGCTCCCAGTCGCGGTGCGCCTCGAAGCCTTCGCGCGTGAGATCGAACGAGGGAAGCCGTTCGCGCGGGACGTTGGCTTCCATCCAGGCGCGCACGTCCTGGCGGAAGGCGCGCTGTTCGGGGGTATATTCTAAGTTCATTCGCCCGCGTTCTTCTTGTTCGCCGCGGCCGCCGACTTGCCGCTGACCCCGCCGATCGAGCTGCCGGTGACGAGGTCGTTCTGCGCGTGGGCGAAGTGGTGCATGTGGAACACCGCATCCATCGCCGCGCGCTTGCCGCGCAGTTCCTCGACGTGGTTGACCGCCTGCTTGGTCAGCCAGTTGCCGAGGCGGCCCTGGCCGGCGAGCTTGTTCGCCCAGGCCTGGGTCGCCTCGCGCAGCTCCTCGCGCGGGACGACCTTGTTGACCATGCCGAACTGGTAGGCGCGGTCCGCCTTCATCCGCTCGCCCAGCAGCAGGAATTCCTTGGCCACGCGCGGCGGCAGTTCATAGGCGTGGGCGAAGTATTCCACCCCGGGAATGCCCATCAGCGGATTGACCGGGTCCTGGAAGAAGGCGTCCTCGCTGGCGACGATCAGGTCGCAGACCCAGGCGAGCATCAGCCCGCCGGCGATGCAGGCGCCTTGCACCATCGCGATGGTCGGCTTGGGAATGTCGCGCCAGCGGCGGCACATGCCGAGGTACTGCTCCTGTTCGCGCGTGTAGAGCAGTTCGGCGCCGGGCTTGTTGGTGTGGCCAGGCAGGATCTCGCGCTTGTCGAATTCGTGGTGCAGGTCGCGGCCCGGCGTGCCGATGTCGTGGCCCGCGGAGAAATGCTTGCCCGTGCCGGCGAGGACGATGCAGCGGACCGCGTCGTCATGGGTCGCGCGGCGGAACATGTCGTCGAGCGCATAGGTCATCTGCCCGTTCTGGGCATTGTTGAACTGCGGGCGGTTCATCGTGATCCAGGCGACGCCATCCGTGACTTCATAGAGCACGGGCTCCTCGGTCTCGTAGACGATGTCGACCTTCTGCGGCTGGACCAGATCGTCGCTCATGCCGGCTCCTCCACTTTGGCTTCGGTCGCATTGAGCAGCACCAGCGCATCGACCGCAACCGCGCCCTTGCCCTGTGGCAGGACGAGCAGAGGATTGATCTCGACCTCGCGCAGGCGATCGCCGCCGGCGAGCACGGCCGCGCCCAGCGCGGCGATGGCCTGGGCGGCGGCGGCAACGTCGGCCTTGGGCGCGCCGCGATAGCCGTCGAGCAGCTTGAAGCCCTTGAGGCTGCGCAGCATGCCCTCGGCTTGCGCGGCATCGACCGGCAGCAGGGCGTGGCAGGCGTCCTGCATCAGCTCGGTCCAGACCCCCCCGAGGCCGACTGTAAGCATCCAGCCGAAAACCGGATCGCGCGTGACGCCGGCGAGAATCTCGACACCGCCCTGGAGCATCGGCTCGAGTGTGACGCCCTCGATGTGGACCTGCATCGAACGCGCCTTGGCCATCATCGTCTCGAAGACATCGGCAACGGCGTCGGCATCGTTGAGTCCGAGGCGGATCAGGCCATGCTCGGTCTTGTGCGCGACGTCGGGGCTGACGAGCTTGGCGACGAGAGGGTAGCCGACCTTGTCGGCGGCAATCCGGGCTTCGGCCGCTGTCTGGACGAGCGCATCGTGGACCACGGGCATGCCGAAAGCGGCCAGCGCGTCCTTGCCTTCGGTCTCCGACAGGGCGTTGCGATCGGCAGGGAGCGTTGGCCAGCTTGCGCTTGCAGGCGGAGCGATGGTCGTTCCCGTATCGGCCTTCTTCCACGCGCCATAGGCTGCGATCGCGCGGGCGGCGCGATCGAAGTCGTCGAAATAGCCGATCCCCGCCGCGGCGAGCCGATCGCGGTCGGCCATGGCGAAAGTGTCGATGACGACGATCGCCTTGCCGCTTGCCGCCGCGGCCTTTTCGACCTGGTCGAGCGCGAGGAAGGCGCCCGGCGTGTAAAGCAGCAGCAGGTCGATATCGTCGGGGCTGAGCGCCAGGCGGATGCATTCGCTGAGGAAGTCGTTCGAATTGACGATGTTGCCCGTCATGTCGATCGGGTTCGAGACCATCGAGTGGCCCGGGATCTGCGCACTGATTGCTCGCTGCACGTCATCGGGCAGCGTGGGCACTTCCGCGCCGTTCAGCGCCAGCGCATCGGCGAGGATTGCTCCGGCCGCGCCCGAGATCGACAGGATCGCACAATTGCTGCCGCCGATCTTGGCACCCAGCCCATGTAGATAGGCGAGGTCGGCCAGCACCGAGAGTTCGCTGGCCCGCGCCACTCCGGCGCGCGCGAAGGCGGCGTCGTAGGCGGCAGAATCGCCAGCGAGCGCCGCGGTGTGCGAGCGCGTGGCCTCGGCGCCCTTTTCCGAAGCACCGACCTTGTAGACCGCGAGCAGCTTGCCCGCCGTGCGGAACTTGGCGGCGGCGGCGAGGAACTTCGGCCCGTTGCGCAGCTCTTCGACGTAGCAGAGCGCCGAGCTGGTGTTCGGATCTTCGGCCAGATGATCGAGATAGTCGCTGAGCTCGACGCTGGCTTCGTTGCCGGTGTTGATCACCTGGCTGAAGGTCACGCCGGCGCGGCGCGCCAGGCGGAACACGGTCGCGCACATGTTGCCGCTCTGGGTGACGAGCGCGGTCTCGCCGGCAGGCTCGCCGGGCTGGAACGACTGGCCGAAGGTGGTGAACACGCCCGCCGGGAAGTTGGCATTGCCCATGGCGTTTGGGCCGGCGACCTTCATGCCGGTACGACGCGCGAACTCGGTCAGCGCCTCCTGGCGGGCGATCCCCTCTGGCTCGTTCGTCTCCGCATAGCCCGAGGCGAAAACCAGCGCGGCGGGAATGCCCAGCGCGTGGCAGCGTTCGAGATAGGGCAGGGTGGCCTCGGCCGAGAGCGCGACGATGACGAGGTCGACCACTTCGGGCACGCTCTCGATATCGGCATAGGCGGTCAGCCCCTGCACGGTTTCGTTCTTCGGATTGACCGGATAGAGCCGCGCGAAACCGGCGCGCTTGAGCAGGTCGACCGGTACGCCGCCGATACGCTTTGGGTTGTCCGAAGCGCCAACTACCGCGATCGAATTGGGGCTCAGAAGGGCGTTCAGGCTCATGCCTTGATCTCGTACTCGTCGGTGTCGAAGGTGGCGGTCATGTTGCGGTAGCGCGAGAGCCGCCAGGGGTTGTTCGTCACAACGCGGCCGGCCTTGTTCTTGTACCAGTTGTTCACGCCCGGATGGGTCCAGACCAACTGTTCGTGCTCGGCGTCGAACTCGGCCTGATAGGCGTCGAACGGCTCGCGGCGGACCTCGAGGCTGCTCGCCTCGCGCTCGATCAGCTCGCGCAGTGCGAGCATCGTATAACGCACCTGGCATTCGGAGTTGAACACCGCGCTGCCACCGTGGCCGCCGTTGGTGCCGGGGCCGTAGAGGATGAACAGATTGGGGAAGTGCGGCACGGTGATGCCCAGGTGCGCGCGCGGATCGTCCTCGCCCCATTTGTCGCGCAGCGAGCCGTCGGTGCCGACGATGTCCATCGGAAACAGCGGCGTCCGCGCCTTGAAACCGGTGGCGAAGATGATGACGTCGGCCGCGTGCTCCACCCCGTCCTCGTCAACCACGCCGGTGGCGGTGATCCCCCGCACGGGCCCCGTCACCAGTTCGACGTTGTCTCGGGTCAGCGCGCTGAACCAGTTGCTGTCGCGCAGCATGCGCTTGCCATAGGGCGGGAAGCTGGGCGTGACCTTGGCGAGCAGATCTTCGTCGCCCTTCAGCTGTTCGCGCATGTGCGCGATCAACTGCTCACGGATGCCCTTGTTGAACGCGTTGAGCGAGGTTTCCGGCTCGGGCCAGTCGGGGTCCTTGCGCAGATGCGGCAGCATGCCGTCCGAGGTCGCGTAGAGCAGCTGGAAGCGCCACCACTTGGTGTAGAACGGGACGTGCTCCAGCCCCCATTTGAGCCCGTCGCTGACCTCGGCATAGAGCAGCGGGTTGGGGCGCGCCCAGTGCGGCGAACGCTGGAAGATGGTGAGGTGGCCGGCGACTTCCGCGACCTTGGGGCCGAGCTGCATGCCGCTCGCGCCGGTGCCGATCTGGACGATCCGCTTGCCCGCGAGATCGAGCGAATGGTCCCAGCGCGCCGAATGGAAGCTTGGACCCCTGAAGTCCTCCAGCCCCGGAATGTCGGGGATCGAGGGACGGTTGGACAGGCCAGTGCCGCTGACCAGGGCATTGACCGTGAGCTGATATTCGCTGCCGTCCTTGCGGCGGATCGTGACCGCCCAGACCTGGCCGTCGTCGTCCCATACCGCGCGCACGACTTCCTGCTCGAAGCGCATGTGATCGGCCAGATCCGCCTCGCGGTACACGGTGCGGATATAGTCGATGATCTCCGGTCCCTGGGCGAAATAGTGGTCCCAGTCGGACGAGGTGCGGAAGGAGTAGGAGTAGAAATGGTTGGGCGTGTCGACCGCGACGCCCGGATAGGAGTTCTCATACCAGGTGCCGCCGACGTCGTCGTTCTTCTCGACGACGGTGAAGGGGATCCCCGCTTCCTTGAGCTTGATCGCCATGGCGAGGCCCGAGTAGCCCGCGCCGATCACCAGCACGTGATAGCGGTCCAAGACCTCGCGTGGCACCGGCTTGCGCCAGGGCACCGACTTGGCGTCGCCCGTGCCGAAGTTAAGCTCTTCGAGCACCATCGGCAGATATTCGGGCGGGACGACCTGGCCGACGGCGACGTCGCACATGCGCTGGAGCCGCTCCGCATCTGGCGCAGGCGGCAGCGGGCGGTCGTTCGCGGCGTATTCCCGGAAGGTTGCGGTCACCTTCGCGCGCAGCTCCGCCTGGAGATGTTCGGGGATATCGACTTCGAACGACCAGGCGCCCTTGATGTGCGGGCGGAACCGATCGAGCAGCGATTCGTCGCCCGAGAGATGCGTGTAGACCAGCAGCAGCGGCACGGGATCGAGCGCGGCCAGATGCGCTTCGAGAACCTCCGGCGGACTCGCTACGAGGTCCTGGAAGGCATGGGAATCGGGATTGCTTGTCATGTCGATCCAGCTCGCGAATTCGGTCGGCTCTTGCAGATGGCACTAGCCGCTGCTGGACATATTGCAATAGGTCGTGTTCATTCTTTACCGGCATCGCGCCGGCGCTGGAGCGGGGGCGAGCGAGCCGTCGGCGCGGGGCAAGCTGGGGCGGCATCATGATTGGTCAAAGCTCGAAAACCGGGCTAGGTCACGATACCGTCGCCAAAGCGGAGCCGAGATGAAGCGATCCGAGCAGTCCCCCGTTGCCAGCCAGCGCGTCGCCGATGTCGTCGCCGAACGCATCCTGACCGGGCAGTTGAAGCCGGGCGATCGCATCAAGCAGGACGAATTGGCGAGCGAGCTCAATCTCAGCCGCATTCCCGTCCGCGATGCGCTCCGCATTCTCGAAACGCGCGGACTCGTCTCGCTGAAGGCCAATGCTGGCGCGCGCGTCGCCAGTCTCGGTCTGCGCGACATGGAACTGTCTTATCAGATCCGCGAGATGCTCGAGCCGATGCTCCTCGCGGAATCGATCCCGAACCTCGTCGAGGCCGATTTTGGCGCCATGGCCGAGATCAAGGCGCGGCTGGAGAAGGTGACCGACGCCGACGACTACATGCCGCTCGCGCGCGCGTTCCACTGGACCGCGTTCCGGGGGCACCAGGTTCCCTTGCTCGCGCAGATCGTCGAGCGGCTGTGGGATACGACGCACCACTACCGGCGGGCCTATGCCGTGGTCGTGCTGCAGAACGCCGAATTGCTCGAGGTCATGCGCGCCGAGCGGGACCTGCTGTTCGGCGCGATCCAGCGACGCGAGACCGACCTCGCCCCGCGCATCCTCGCCGCGCACATCCGCCGCACGCACATCGGCCTGCTCGAACACAGCGAAGCGCTCGAGGCGGAAGGGGCCTGACCGGAAGGCTATTCCTCAGGCGGCCTGGGCGACCGCCGTCAGAGCGACCTTCGGTGCCGGCTGCACGATCAGCGTGATGCGATCGTGACCAACTGCGAGATCGAGCACTTCGCCCGCGCGAACCTGGATCGGTTGCGGGAAATTGTGGAGGATCTGCAGCCATCCGCCGTCGGAATAGCCGTCGGGATGGTTGTCGAACGAAATGCCTTCGGCGAGATCAATCTGCATCCACTGGACGATCCCGGTCGCGACGCCGTCTGCGACCACGGGGACGCTGAGCACCTGGAGATCGCTTTCGTGGCGCTTTTTTGTGAGGTCGACGCGAACCAGTTCGATGTCGGCCGACAGGCGCCGCCAGTCGGTCATCGTGCCGTGGATCGGCAGCTTCATCGCGGCGAAATCGCCGAAGCGCGAAAGATCGAAGCCCGATACTCGGTCGACGAAGACATAGTCCTTGAGCACGTCGCTCTCGACCAGGCATCCGATCGCGCTCGCCGCGCGCGGAATGACGATGGCGTCGTCCTTGAGCAGGCGCCGATGCGCGTCCTCGAAGGTGTCGAGTACGGCCTCGGTCAGCAGGTCACTCGAGAGTATCTCGGAGACGAGGATATCGGCGGGCGCGTCGAGCTCGACCCCGACTTCGAGATAGGTCGAGGGCTTGGCGAAGACGTCGATCTTGTCGGCAAAACCATTCGCGGCGACGATCTGTCGCGCCATGTCGGCGATGATCGGGACCGCTTCGCATGCGACGACCGACTCCGCGCCGGCTCTTGCGGCCATCATCGACAGCAGGCCGCTGCCGGTGCCGATATCGAGCACGCGGGCATTGGGGCCGCGGCTGGCGATCGCGACCTCGATGGCGGCCTCGAAGGCGTCGTTACGGCGTGTGTCGTTCATCATCGGAATGTGCCAGAAGGGCACCTGCTCGGTGCACAGTCGGCGCATCTGGTGGCGAAGCTGGATGTTGTCGGGTTGCACGGCCAGGGCACGTCGCCATTCGGTGAGCGCATCCATCGTCCGGCCCTCGCGCGCGAGCATAACCGCGTAGTTGTTCGCCGCGATCGCATCGTCGGGCGCGGCCCGGCACGATCGCTCGAGGCAGGCGACGGCTTCGTCGGAACGGCCCAGGCGGTCGAGAAGGAGGCTCTTTTCGTGGAGCGCCACCGGATGATCGGCATCGATCGCGAGCAGCGCGTCCCATTGTTCGACGGCCTCGTCGAGCACATCGCGCCGCGCGAGCAGACCGGCGAGAATCGGCAGGACTTCGGTGAGGCGATAGCCGAGATCGACCACCAGTCGATAACGGGCTTCTGCAGCGGCCAGGTCGCCGTCGGCCTGGAGTTTCATGGCACCGCGCAGATGATTGCGCGCAACGATGATTTCATTCTGATTGCTCAACATCGAAAGGCCTTTGCAACGAGGCTAGGTCGCCCTTTCCGCTTTATTGAGTGATATGGTTTACAAGGTGTAAATGCCGCGCGCAGAACCGATCGGGCATGCCTTGGGCAGCTCCGGATTTGGAAGCGAGATCGCTCGACAGTGCCCGCCCGGCGGGGTTGCTCAGCGGTAGCGGAAAATCCCGCGGTCGATGACCACGCGCTCGCCATTGGCGAGGGTCTGGAACTGCGCGCCGCCTTCGGTTCGCCAGATCCGCGTGTCGAGTCGGTCGCCGGGGAAGACCGGTTGCGAGAAGCGCCCCTCGAAGGCGCCGAAGCGGTCGACGTTACCGTCGCAGAGCCCCTTGAGGATCGCGCGGCTGGCGAAGCCGTAAGTGCCGAGGCCGAAGAAGATCGGCCGGTCGAAGCCGTCCTCCCTGGCGATCGCCGGATCGGTGCCGTGCGGGTTGCGGTCACCCGACAAGCGGAAGATCAGCGACTGGCCGATCGGGAGCGGCAGCGAGACGGTGAGATCGGGCTCGTGCTCGAGCTTTTCCCAGGGCAGAGCGTCGGCCGGTTGGCGTGGGCCGCCAAAGCCGCCCTGGCCACGCACGAACAGGCCCATGCGGCTTGTGCCCAGCGACTCGCCCGTGTCGGCGAGGGTGGCGTGGGTGTCCGAGACGCAGAGCGCGCCCGAGCCTTTGTCGAACACGCCGACGAGCACCTGCTTGACGTTGACCGTGCCTGCTGCGGGGATCGAGCGGTGCAAGGTGACCGATTGCTCGCCGTGGAGCAGGCCTTCGGGATAGCCGTCCCATTCGCGCGCGGGGAAGCCGAGCTGCTTGATCCAGCCGCCGCCGGCCGAGGCCATCTGCGTCATGAAGGTCGGCACGACCTGCTGCGCCACGCCGCGGGTGTTCTCGGTGGTGAACTGCAGCTCTTCGAGCGGATCGCTGAGCCCCGCGCCGACGCCGATCGCGTAGAGCAGGGTGCGGTCCGAGGTCCAGGAGAAGGTGCCGGCGGCGACCTCCTTGCCGACCAGTTCCTTCCAGGCGGCCACGATCAGGCTGCCGGTCGACCGAGGCGCTGGGCGACCAGCGCAGTGACGTCGCGGCGCGAGACCTTGTTCGAGTGAAGCAGCGGCACTTCCTCGCGCGTGATCTGCACGTAGGCGCGCGGCACCTTGTAGCTCGACAACTGCTTGCGCAGCTTGCCCTCGATCTCGGCGAAATCGAGTTCGACGCCCTCTTCGCGCGGGACCACGGCGGCGACCAGAAGTTGGCCGCGCTCGGGATCGGGCAGGCCGACGACATAGGCGTTGTGCACGCCGTCGAGCGCCTGCATCTCCATCTCGACTTCGGCCGGCGCGACGTTCGAGCCTGCGGTCTTGATCATGTCGCCGTTGCGGCCGATGAAATGGACGCGGTTGCCGTCGCGCAGGCACATGTCGCCCGTGTGGTAATAGCCGTCGGCGGTGTAGTAGACCGACTGCTCGACCTTGTGCAGCGAACTTGCCAGCGGATAGCCGCGCACCTGCATCTCGCCAATGTTGCCGTCGCCGACCTCCTGGTCGTTCTCGTCGGCGATGCGGATGTCGTAGCCGTCGGCGAAGTGGTCCATCGGCGCGCAGACCGGACGGCCCGGTGCGCGCACTTCGTCGCCGTAGGAATAGGGCCCGAGCGTCTCGCTCATGCCCAGGCCCCAAAACGGGGGCTTCTGGTGCTTGAGCATTGCCAGGTCGTCTTCGGCCAGGGTCGATCCCATGGCGATGCGGCTGTTGCTCATCGTGCGTTCGGTGCAGGTGGTGACAGCGCCCACTTCCCAGTTGGGCAGTAGCGACATCATCAGTCCGCCGACCCAGAACATCGGCAGGAAGGCGCTGTATTCCTTGCCGCGCTCGGGACCGATCATCCCGCGCAGGTAATGCGTGCGGAACAGCGCCGGACCGTGGTTGTGCTTGACACCCTTGGGCAGAGCCATCGAGCCCGAGGTGTAGATCTCGACCATCTGGTCGGTCGGGTGCACTTCGCTTTCGATCTCGCGCAGGAAGTCCTCGGAGACCGAGGTGCCCTCGGCGATCAGGGCATCGACCTGGCCGAAGCTGGCGGGCAGGCCTTCGCCGGTCGAGGCCAACCAGCGAAGATAGGGTGCCTTGGTCAAGCGCAGCGCTGGGCCGCTCTCGCGCAATTCGGGCAGGGCGTCACAGAGCCGTTCGACATAATCGGTGTTGAGGAACTTGCGCTGGACGATCAGGCCGGAGACGTCCGACTGGCGCAGCACGCGCACCAGTTCGTTGGCGCGGATCATCGTCGAGATTGGAATGGCAATGGCGCCGATGCGCGCCGCGGCCGCGAGCATGATCGCGAAGCCGGGGCCGTTGCCGTAGATGAAGCCGACGCGCGCGCCTTTGCCGATGCCGCGCGCGATCAGGCCTCGGGCGATTCCTGCCGACTGGCGATCGAGGTCGTTGAAGCTCGCGGTCTCGTCGGGAATGGTCTCGCCGGTCAGCGTGACCGCGGGATCGTCGCCATAGGGGTGTCGAAATGGAGGATTATTGTTCGATGATCGGAAACTTCCACCAGGCCGGCGCTTCGGCAACCCGGTCGAGCGCCTTGCTTGCCGACTTGATCAGCCGCTTGCGGCCCGGCCCGTGTTTGTCGAGCAGTTCGGCGAGCTGGGCCGAGAGCCCGGCCGCGGCGATCGGCTCCTTTCCGGCGAACAGATGCTCGCGCTGGTCGTGCGCGACGGCAATGTCGTGAACGCTGCCAAGGCAATCCTGCAGCTTGCCCAGAGCCTTGGCAAAAGCGCGGCGCTCCTTTGCGCTCTTTTTGTCCGGATATAGGGCATCGAAGAATTCGGCGGCATAGCGCAGTTTCTTGCCCTGAATCCGTAGCTCGTGGAGCGTTTCATCGGAGAGCTTGTCGAGAGCCGGCTGCTTGACGAGCTTGCGTCGGCGGCGCGCGAGCGTGCGTGCGGCGAATTCGCTCAAAGGCTCGGATGCGCTCGGCAGGTCGTGTTCGAGCCATTCGGCGAAGCCGATCAGGAGTTGTTGGAGTGCCGGATCCGACAATGCGGTCTGGGCCTCGCGCGTTGCTTTCTTGCGCTGCGCGCGCAGGTGCTTGAGCAGGTCTAGCGTATCGTCCTTTGCGTCCTGCGCCGCGCTCTCGATCCGTTCGACCAGCACGTGAATGTCGCGTGCAGGGGATAGCGCATCGCCCGCGGCTTTCCACTCCGCACGGAATGCGGCGCTGCGCTCGTCGGTGACATGATCGCCGAAAAGGCTAAAGGCGGCGCGCAGGCGGCGGATCGCTACGCGGCTCTGGTGCACGGCATCGGGATCGCCGCTGGCCAGCACCTCGCGGTAGTTTCCGAGAAACTGCGCCAGGCAGTTCCAGGCGATCACCTGGAAGCCCTCGGCCACGGTCATAGCGGGCGTCAGCGCCACCTCGCCCGCGCGCGCGGCCGTGAAAGGCAGCTTGAGCGCCAGTGCATGGCCGCGCTCGCCCTTGCTTTCGGTCGACCAGGCGAGTTCGGGACCGAGCGGCAGTTGCCGGGCCAGCGCGAAGAGATCGGCCGCCTCGCCATCGACCAGCTCGAGCTCGAGTTCGCACACGGGCTCGCTGCGCCGACCTGCTTCGACCGTGCCCGAATCGAACGCGGCTTCGATCGTCGAGGTGCCGAATTTCAGTCGCCGCGTGATCCGCTCGATCCGCGTGGTCGCCAGCGGTCGCAACCGGGCATCGACCAGCAAGGGCTCGAGCAGCTTGCGCGCCGCCGCGGGCAAGGTCTGCGGATCGGGCGCTTCACCCGTCGCCGGCGCGTTCCACTCGCCGCGCCGCAGGCTGCTGTCGCTGCCGGCGGTGCTCTTGAAGGTCTGCTCGGACTTGGTCCCGTCATCGCGCAGTCGCAGCGTGGCGCCGTGCCGATGCAGGATCGCGTCGGGGGTGTCGAAATAGCGCGTGACCAGGGTCAGCGCCGTGTCCTTGCCGGCGAGCAGCGGATGCTCGCGCAGTTGCGCCAGCATCGCCGGAGAAGCCGCCAGCTTGAGTTCGGTTTCCTGGCCTTCGGCCATGTGAATTCGCACCTTATCTGGCCGATGACACGGCCGCAGTGGTGACCCGATTGTCCCGCGCAGGCCTTAAGAGGCGGCCGCGGTCCCGCCCTACAGATAACCCATATTGTCACGAAAATGTAACAATGATGCGAAAGGCTTCATCGTAATGACTTGCGCGCCGTCCATTCTGCGCGGCAGAGTCCTCGCGGAGAGTAGAGCCATGAATCCGTCCCGTGCCATTGCCGCCCTCGCCGCGAGCCTGCTGCTCGCATCGGCCGCACCCGCCTTGGCGCGGGCCGATCAGGTCGCAGTGGCGCGCGTGGCGCCCGACAGGGTGACCGTGAGCTGGACCGCCAAGGGCCCGGTCGATCTGTTCTGGGCAGACCATGCGGTCACGGATCCCGCCGCCGCCAAGCTGGTCTCGGCCGGGGATCGCGACGGCAAGCAGGACGTCACGGTCGATCCGGCCGCGCGGCCCTATTTTCTCGTCCGCGACAAGGCCGACGGCAGCCTCGTCGACGTCGCCGAACGGCTGGTGCCGCTCGATCAGGGTTCGAACTTCCGCGACATCGGCGGCTACCAGGCCGCCGGCGGCAAACACGTTCGCTGGGGCTCGATTTACCGCTCGGGCGCCACCGCCATGCTGACCCCGGGCGATCTCGCGCGCGTCAAGACGCTGGGCCTCGCCGACATGGTCGATCTGCGCTCGAGCGAGGAGCGCGTGCTCGCGCCGACCAAGATCGAGGGCGTGCGCTATGCCGCGGTCGGCTATTCGATGCAGGAGATCCTGCGAATGAGCGCGCAGGGTCCCTCGGGCAGTCTCTATGCGAACCTGCCCGAGATGCTGACCCCGCAACTGCGCATCGTCTTCGACCTGCTCAAGCGCCACGAGGGGCCTGTCGCCTACAATTGCTCGGCGGGACAGGACCGCACGGGCTTCACGACGGCGATGGTGCTCTCGGCGCTCGGCGTGCCGCGCGAGACGATCGTCGCCGACTATCACCTCTCGACCAGCTATCGTCAGCCGCGTTGGGAAATGCCGCCGATCGATCTCGCCGCCCATCCCGGCGATCCGGTCGCGCAGGTCTTTGCGCGCGGCGCCGCCGCCGGCGATCGCAAGCCCACGCCGCTCTATGACACGCAGGGCAAGTCGCTGCTGCTCGGCTCCTTTGCGGCGATCGAAGCCAAATACGGCTCGGTCGAGACCTATCTCGAGAAGGAGATCGGCGTGACACCGGCCGATCTCGCCGCCTTGCGCGCCACCTATCTCGAATAGACCGTCATCGAAGCATAATCGGATTGAAAAGGGCTTGTCACAGCGGGCTGCTAGCAAGCTCGGATGCAGCAGAGTTTGCAGTCGATCGTAGGCCAGCGTCGGTTGTCGCTGCGTCTCGTGCAGGACGAGCGGGAGCTGAACGCTGTTCAGCGGCTCCGATGGCGGGTCTTCTATGCCGAGATGGGGGCTGATGCGGCGGCGGAAGCCGCGTCTCAGCGGCCCGAACATCTCGACGCCGACGTCTACGATCCGCTCTGCGACCATCTGCTGGTGATCGACGAGGATGCGCCCGCGGGCGAACAGGTGGTCGGTACCTATCGCCTGCTGCGCGAAAGCGTCGCCAAGCGAAGCTTCGGTTTCTATTCGGCGGGCGAGTTCGATCTCGCTCCGCTTGCGCGGATCGGCGGCTCGGGCGAACTGCTCGAGCTCGGGCGGTCTTGCGTGCTGCCGCCCTATCGCACCAGCGGCACGATCTCGCTGCTCTGGCGCGGGATCGCGGATTACATCGCGCGCCACGAGATCGCGCTGATGTTCGGCTGCGCCTCATTTGCGGGCACCGATGTCGATGCCCACGCCGCAGCGCTATCTTATCTGCATCACAAGCACCTAGCGCCTGCCGAGTGCCGGCCCTCGGTCCTGCCGGGCAAGGGCGTGGCGATGGATCGCCTGTCGCCAGGCTCCTACGACGAACGCCGCGCGCTGATCGAACTGCCGCCGCTGGTGAAAGGCTATATGCGCGTCGGCGCCAAGTTCGGCGAGGGTGCCTATGTCGACCACGCCTTCAACACGATCGACGTCTGCGTGGTGATGCCGGTCGAGGCGATCGCCGACCGCTACGCCGCGCGGTTCAGCGCTGCCGCCTGATTTTCGGCCAGCCGCGCGGCGATAAGCCGATGGCTTTCCTGCGCGGCGTGCTTGCGGTTTTGCGGCGCGAAGCTCTCCTCGAACCAGACCTCGACCGTGACCCCGCCGGCGCCGGCGAGTGCCAGCGCATGCGGCAACAGCGCGTCGTCGCCGACCCAGGCCACGGCGCGCCGCCCGGCCGGAGACAGGGGCGTGCCGTCGGCGCAGCGATAGACGATCGTCACCGGTTGTACCTGCGGCCAGCGCGCGTTTGCCGCGAACAGACCGCTGTGAAACGGCAGCACGGTATCGCCGAGCCCGGTCGTGCCCTCGGCGAAGAGTACGAGGCCGCGTCCGGCCGGATAGGCGTCCATGGCGCGCGCCAGCCGATGCGCCGCGGCGCGACTGTCGCGCGCGATGAAAGCGCAGCCGTAGCGCCGCGTCAGCACGCCGATGATCGGCCAGTCGGCGATTTCGGACTTGGCGACGAACCCCGCGTCTAGCAGCCGGCCCAGCACGACGATGTCGGTCCAGGAGACGTGGTTGGCGACGGTCAGGGCTGAGCATGGCGCTGCGGGCGTGCCTTGGCAGCGCAGGCGGATGCCGAAGCCGGCGAGCAGCAGCTTCCAGCCCAGCGCCGGCAGCGCGCGGTGCAGTCGCGAGTGGCGCGGCAGGCAGATCCACGGGAGCGCGAGGAGCAGCAGCGCGACAACGGCCGCCATCGCGCGCGCCTGGCGTAGCGCCCGGTCAGGCAACGCGGCGCTCGCCTTCACGGATGCGCTCGTAGTCGGCAAAAAGCGCGGTAAAATGGTCACGCATCGAGCGTGCATGCGGCGTGCGAAGCGGTCGCGACTGGTCGAGCAGCGCCAGGATCGCTTCGGCCGCGGCCAGGGCGTCGCCCGCGCGGTAGGTCAGGCCGGCGCCGTCGGCAGCATGATCGGCCGCGCCGCCCTCGTCGGGGACGATGACGGGTACGCCGCAGGCGCGCGCTTCGGCCGGGGCCATGCCGAAGGTTTCCGACGTGCTCGCATGGATCAGCGCATCGGCACTCGCGAGGATCGTCGCGAAGCGCAAGCGGTCGCGCTCGGGCGCGAGCAGGTGGATGTGCGGATTGCCGGCGATGTGCTTGGTCAGGCGCTTGGCCGCGCCGCCCTCGCCGATCAGCACGAGGCCGATCGGCCGGGTCAGACTCGCGCGCATCACCGCGTCGATGGCCACCGGCCAGCGCTTCTCCGCGCCATAGCGGCCGACGCCGATGAGCAGATGCGCGTCCTCGGGCAGGTCGCAGAGCGCGAGCAGTTGGCGCCGGACCTCGGGGTCGCGGCGCTGCGGGCCGAACAGCGTGGTGTCGACGCCCATCGGGTGCAGCGCCGTGCCCGCGACGCCGCCGCGTGCGAGGCGCGCGCGCAGTTCGCGGCTGGCGCAGACGACGCGGTCGTAGTCGCGGCCGAGTTTGCGCATGTGCTGCCAGAGGAAGTCGATCCGGCGGTCGATCGTCTCGCGGCGCAGCCAGGGCTCGAGCCAGCGGTAGGCATAGACCGAGAACGGATCGTTGTGCATCACCAGCGCGCGGGGAGCATTTCCTTGCCAGCGCGCGACATAAGACGGGCTGCGCCAGGGCGAGCCGACCTCAACGAAATCGGGATCGAGCGCGTCGAGCGCGGCGTGCAGCGCGGGCTCGTCGCCGAAGTACCAATACTTGCGATCGAAGGCGAGGCGCGGCGAGGGAATCGTGACGATCCGCGCGGCCGGGCCGTGCTCGATCACGGCATGGTCGTCGCCGGGGGCCAGCACGACGATCTCGTGGCCAAGCTCGGGTCCGATCTTGAGCTTCTGCTCGACATAGGTCCGCACCCCGCCGCCCTGCGGCGAATAGAAGGCGCAGACGTCGACGATTTTCAACGCCGTCTCCAGGATTCGACGAGGTCGGCGCTGGCGAAACTGGCCCCGACGATCAGGTGACTGGCAAGAACGAGCCCACCCATCATCGCCAGCAGCGCGGCAACCTGCTCGTGGTGGCCGAGCAGGACCACCGAGATCCCGGCGAAGACCACCTCCTTGTTGGGGACCAGCGGCAGCCGCGAGACGAGCAGGCGCAAGGTCGACAGAACGAGCCACAGCGACACCGCGACCTGCGGCAACACCAGATACCAGAGCAGCGCGCCTAGCCCGGTCTTCGTCGCGATGCGCGCGAGGTGCAGCGCCGCGATGAAGCGCAGCTCGCGGCCGGGCAGGGTGAACAGCTTCTGGCGGAACAGCAGGATCACGAAGGAACTGATCAGCACCACGCCGAGCGAGACGAATGTCGATTGCATGCCCAGGCCGATCTTGCCCGAGAAAACCAGCGGCCAGGCGACCGCCAGCATGATCAGGGTGGTGACGTTGCCCGTCAGCGCCGAGAGGATCGTCACGTCCTTGATCGCGCCGAAGGGCGCCGCGGCCAACTGCTGGCGCGCACGCACCCAGGCGTAGAACTGCGCCTCGCCGAGATAGCCGAGCAGCAGTTCGTTGGAGACCATCTTACGCATGAGCGCGCCGATGCCGGTGACGGGGATGTGCCAGAGCCGGCGGTAGATGATCCATTCGCTGATCGGACCGGCCAGATACCAGGCCGCGAACACCGTCCAGAACAGCGGGCTCGTCGGGATCATCGCGACGACGTGGCGCAGGTCCATGTCGCGAAGCTGCGCGGCGACAGCGACGAGAAGCGCGAGCGAGACGAGAGCGCTGAACCAGGCCGCCAGGCGGCTGTTGCCGATGCCATCGGCCCTATGCAGTTTCATGTCCGGGCCTGCCGTCAGCTCGCCCGAAGCGAAGCTGTCTTTGTACATGGATCACGGCCCTTCGACTGCACGCGAGGCCCGCTCCTGCACCTCAGGTGTTACAGCCCGATGCAATTGCGATGACGGTTTTGTTATGCAGCCGGTCATCGCGGCGTCATCTGATCGACCTAGTTCGCACGGCATGGACGAAGGCTCGGAGCCGCGCTGGTCGGTGGTCATCCCCGTGTTCAACGAGCGCGATTTCCTGCCGCGTACCCTGTTGTCGCTGGCTGCGCAGACCGTGCCGTTTCGGCTGATCGTGGTCGACAACGGCTCGACCGACGGTTGCATCGCGGCGGCGCGCGCGCTCGTGGTCGAGCACGGACTGGACGCCGAATTCTTCGATGAGCCTCAGCCCGGTCAGGTTCATGCGCTGAGCCGAGGCATCGCCGCGGGCCGCAGTGAACTGATCGCGATCTGCGATGCCGACACTTGGTACCCGCCGCAGTACCTCGCACGCGCGGCCGGGCTGTTCGACCGGTATGGACCCGGCTGCGTCGCAGTGGCGGCCTGCAACCCGCCGGCAGAGCGTGGCTGGCGGTCATGGCTCGCCATCTGTCACAAGGTCCTCGCGGCGCGGCTGTTGCCCTGGCAGAACCACACGAGCGGCGCCTGCCAGAGCTTCCGCCTCGACGCTCTGCGTCGCGCCGGCGGCTACGACTTCCGGCTCTGGCCCTATGTCCTCAAGGATCACGAGCTGATGAACCGCGTGCTACGGCAGGGCTCGCAAGCTTACGATCGGGAGCTGTGGTGCGTGCCTTCGGACCGTCGCCGGGACCGCGGTGGCGTGCGCTGGACGCTGGGCGAGCGGTTGCTCTACCACGTCACGCCGTTCCGCTGGCAGGACCGGTTGTTCCACAAGGTTCTGGCGCCGCGCTTTGCCGCGCGCGGTCTGGGCGATACCGTGCTACGCGCCCAGCCTTGGCAATCGACGAGTGAGTGACGAATGCGGAAAACGATAGTTCTCGCGGCGGCGGCCGTGTTGCTGACGGCGGCGGGTCCCGTCCCGCCTTACGAGCAGCGCGGCAGGCAGGATGCCGATTGCCGGGCGAACGAACCGGGACCCGCGCTGCGCGTCGAAGTTCTCGGGCTCAAGGACACACGGGGCATGCTGCGGCTCGAGCTCTATCCGGCGAACCAGCAGGATTACCTGGCGGACGACAAGGACCTAGTCGTCGCGGGCAAGGTGTTCAAGCGCATCGAAGTGCCCGTGCCGCGCCAGCCCAATCCGGTGCTCTGCATCCGTGCGCCGCGCCCCGGCGCCTATGCGGTGGCGGTGGTCCACGATCGCGATTCCAATCGCAAGTTCAGCCCCTTCACCGACGGGGTCACGGCGACGGGCAATCAGCCGAACCTTGGCCGCGGCAAGCCGCGCCTGGCCAATGCCACGGTGCAGATCGGCCAGGGCGTGGCCCAGGCGCGCGCGACGATGCAGTATCTGCGCGGCTTCGGCTTTGCACCGCTGCGCTAGCCCAGCAAGCGGCGAGCAGCGACGACGACCTGGTCGACCAGCGCCGGCTTGTCGATGAACACGCTGTCGCTGACGTCACGGCCGGGTGCGGGGGGATTGGCGGAGACATAGATCACGCCGATACCGGCATCGATATCGCGCGCTTTGGCTGCGAGGTCCCAGCCGGTCAGAAGTCCGGTGAGGCGGATGTCGGTAACGAGCAGATCGACCCGCCCACCGCTACCACGGCTCGCCCGCAGCGCGTCGCAGGCATCTTCGGCCGAAGCAGCCTCGACGATGATACAATGCTCGTCCTCAAAAGCCGCGACGAGCTCCATCCGGACAAGCCATTCGTCTTCGACTATCAGAACCGTCCGGTTCGCGAGTCCCGTCACCTGTGCCCCCGGCCCTTCCGCCCTGAATTCCGTATCTGATATCTTGTATTCAATAGGAAACCATTTGAGCGCTTGATCGTTCCCGATCCGGCGCGCAAACCAAAATGCGCATGGGGGTCGCGGATGAACGATTTGTCGCACGGCGGCGCAGACGTGGGTAACGATGCGGGCGTGGTCGATGCCAGACTCGAATCCTCGCTGGAGGCTGCGCTGCGCCTCGCCGCGATCGTCGAAAGTTCTGACGATGCGATCATCTCGAAGCTGCTCGACGGAACCATAACGAGTTGGAACGGCGCAGCCGAACGTCTGTTCGGCTACCGGCCCGAGGAGATTATCGGCCATTCGGTGTTGACGCTGATCCCCGACGATCGGCGCAGCGAGGAAACCGACATCATCGAGCGCCTGCGCCGCGGTGAAAGGGTCGAGCATTTCGAGACGAAGCGCCTGCACAAGTCGGGCCGGCAGATCGACATCTCGTTGACGATCTCGCCGATCCGGCGGTCCGACGGCTCGATCGTCGGCGCCTCGAAGATCGCGCGCGACATCACGCAGAAGAAACAGGCCGACGCGCTGCTCGAGCGGCAGACCGAGCGGCTCGAAGCGCTGAACCGGGTGTCGCGGATCATCTCGCAGGATCTCGATCTCGAGCGCATCGTTCAGGCCGTGACCGACGAGGCAACCGCGCTGAGCGGCGCGCAGTTCGGCGCCTTCTTCTACAACGTGCTCGACGCCGATGGCGAAAGCTACGTGCTCTACGCGCTGTCGGGCGCCCCGCGCGATGCTTTCGATCGGTTCGGCATGCCGCGCAACACCGCGATCTTCGCGCCGACCTTTCTCGGCGAAGGCATCGTTCGCTCGGCCGACATCCGCCAGGATCCGCGCTACGGCCTGAACACGCCGCACAAGGGTATGCCGACCGGTCATCTGCCCGTGGTCTCCTATCTCGCGGTGCCGGTGGTTTCGTCGTCGGGTGCGGTGATCGGCGGCCTGTTCTTCGGACATGCCGAGCCCGATCGCTTCGCGCCCGAAACCGAATCGCTGATCGCTGCGATCGCCTCGCAGTCCGCCGTCGCGATCGACAACGCCCGGCTGCACAGTGCAGCCCAGGCCGAGATCGCCAACCGCAAAGCGGCGGAGGACGCGCGCGAATTGCTGCTGCACGAGGTCAAGCACCGCGTGAAGAACACGCTCGCGACGATCCAGGCGCTGGCCTCGCAGACGCTCAAGACCACGCCGCCGTCCGAGAAAGATGCGTTCATCAGCCGGCTGCATGCGCTGTCGGGCGCGCACGACCTGCTGACGCTCAGCGACTGGCAGGAGATCGATATCGCGGCGTTGGTGCAGCGCTCGCTCGCCGCTTTCTCGATCAAGGGCACGCCACGCGTCTCGGTCGAGGGACCCGAGGTGCGGCTTTCGGCCAACAAGGCATTGTTGCTGACGATGGTGCTGCACGAGCTTGGCACCAATGCGGTCAAGTACGGCGCGCTGTCGGCCGAGCACGGCCGGGTCTCGATCGCCTGGCGGCTGGCCGAGACCGAGCGTCCAACCTTGCGTCTCGAATGGCGCGAGAGTGGTGGTCCGCCGGTCACGGTGCCGACGCACCGCGGCTTCGGCTCGCGCATGATCGCCGCCGCCCTCCATGGCAGCGACGGCCATGTCGCTTTCGACTACCGATCCGAGGGGCTGCTGCTCACACTCGATCTGGTGGTCTGAAGCCCTCCCCGGAGGGGGAGGGCTCATCATCGGATCAGAACTTCACGCGGACCCCGCCATAGGCGCTCGCGCCCGGCGTGGCATAGCTGAACACCTCTTCGTAATCCTCGTCGAACAGGTTCTCGACGCGGCCGAACAATGTGATGGCGCCCGTCAGCCGATACTCGGCGTTGAGGTTGACCAGGACGTAGTCCTTGAGCGTCACGTTGACCGGCACGAAGCTCGGGTCGGTGAAGGCGACGTCCTGCTGGCGGCCGTTGTAACGCACGGTCAGCGTGCCCGAGAGGCGCTCGTCGGCGGTGGTCCAGGTCGAGTTGAAGCTGGCGATGTGCTTGGCGCGGCGCACTTCAACCGCGCCGTTCTCGTCGGCGTCGAGCCAGGTATAGACCGCGTCGATCCGCCACTGCGGCACGGGGCGGGCTGACAGGGCGGCCTCGATGCCGCGCTGGCGCGACTTGGTCGTGCGGTTGGCCGGGGTGGCGATGAAGGTCGGCGCGGGGAAGGTCGTGAAGATCTCGCCCTTGAGCCGGTTGTCGAACCAGGTCGCGCCGATCGTCGCGATCTCGCCGAAGCGCTGCTCGAGCCCGGCTTCCCAGCCTTCGGACTTCTCGGGGCGCAGGTTCGGGTTGCCGATGTACTGGCCGTCGACGAAGCCGTAGAGTTCGAAATAGCCGGGGTTCTTGACGCCCGTGCCATAGGCGGCGTGAACGCGCGTATCGGTCGGCAGGGTGTAGGATCCCTGGACGCGCCAGGTGGTGGAATCGGCGAAGCGGTTGTTCCAGTCCTGGCGGACCGAAGCGCCGAAGGTGGCCTTCTCGTCGATGCTCAGTTCGTACTGGCCGACCAGGCCCAGATTGGTCGTGTTGCGCCGGCCGGTGAAGGCGAAGCCGCCGGGCGTGGTGTTCTGGAACTCCTCGCGCTCGAGATCGAGCGCGCCGGTCAGCTTGTGGGCGACGACCTCGTCCCCGAACCGCAGACTGGATTCGAACGAGCCCTTGTAGCGGCGGCCATTGCTGCCGGTGTCGCGCAGCGCACCGGTATAGCCCTTGCGTGTGACGTCGGCGTACTGGCCGGTAAGGGCATTAACCCAGCGGCCGTCGAGCCCGGTCAGCTCGGCGCGCAGCAGGCCGTAGAGGCTCTCCTTGGTGGCGCGCACCCCGGGGCTGTCGACGATGAAGCCGAACAGCGGGCTCGCCGGGTTCTGCTCGGTGTTGGCGACGTCGTAGTCGTTCCACGAGTAGCGGGCGACCCCGGTCAGCTTGAAGCTCTCGCTCGGCGTCCAAGCCAGCTTGGCGTTGACGCCGGCGGTCTCCGAGCCGACGTCGCGCGTGCCGTTGCGGGCCACGGGGGTGCCGTCGGTGCGGTAGTAGCCGCCCGAGACGACGTAATCGAGCTGGTCGGTCGCACCGGCGAAGCGCGCGGCGCCGTCGAAGGTGTTGAACGAGCCGCCCTCGGCGCGCGCGGTGAAGCCCGGGGCCTCGGCGCCGCTCAGGGTCAGATAGTGGACCACGCCGCCGATCGCGTCGGAGCCGTAGAGCGAGCTTTGCTGGCCGCGCAGCACTTCGATGCGCACGGCCTGGTCGGCGATCAGGCCGTTGAAGTCGAATTCGCCGTTGAACGGATCGCTGGCCTCGATGCCGTCGATCAGCACGAGCGCGTGATTGGCTTCGCTGCCGCGCAGGCGGATCTGGGTGAGGCCGCCGATCGCGCGGCTGACGGCGACGCCGGGCACGTCGCGCAGCACGTCGGAAACCACGCGCGTCTGGCGCGCTTCGATCGCCGCAGCGTCGAGCACCGTCACCGAGGCGCCGAGCCGGTCGGCGGCAATACCCGCGTTCGAGCGTGAGGCGGTGACGACGATCGTCTCGCCCGCGGCGTTGGTGGCGGGCTGGCTCGGGTTCGAGCTCGCGAAAGCGGGCGTGGCTACGGCCAGCGCCAGCAGCGAGGTATAGGCGGTCTTCATGGTCTTGTCCCTCCGCGCCGGGCAACGAGGGCGGGGGCTGCCGGGGCGTTGATGCCCTCGACCGACGCGCCGGACGGGGCTGGCGCAATCGACCCACCTCCGGCGCACCACAGCGGCCCCGCCGCTTGGTCGTCGCTCAGACGGAGAACCGTGCCGTGGCCGATCCCTGGGCCAAGGCAAGAGCGACCATGCGCCGGCCGGTCTCCTGGCTCGCGGGTCACGGCACGATGCACGACCTTCCCAGGCACGCGATCGGCGCCCAGTGGCGGCTCCGGAGGAGCCTCGTGCATCGCGCTATCCGCTCACAGTTGCAGGGACAGCCTCGGCTTGGGCAGATGTCTCTGCCTTACCGTGTTCCCGGATTAAGCCCCTCGCGGGGCACCGGCGCGATCTTCGCCGCGGTTTCCCGCGGTCGGCGCGCGGCTTAGGCCGCCTGGCCGAGCGTGCCAACCGCGCGCCCGTTGCGCCGCGGCATTATCGGCACAGGTGCGGGAAATGGGTTACACTTCCGCGCCGCGCAGCTTCAGGTCGAGCAGCGCCAAGGTCGAGGCCCAGGACAGCCGGTCCGCCAACGCATCGTAGGCGCGGCCGTTCTTCGGGTCGTCGGCCGCAGGATCGGTAAAGGCGTGGTAGGCATGGGCATATTCAGCGATCTGCCAGTCGGCTTCGGCGTCGATCAGTTCGGCGCGCAGTGCGGCGACGTCGGCCGCGGGTACGTGCGGATCGCGCCCGCCGGTGTGGACCGCGACATGGGCTGTGACCACGCCCTTGGCCGCCGGTTCGGCCGTGGTGAGGATGCCATGGTAGCTGACCACCGCACGAACATCGCCGCCGCCGCGTGCGAATTCGAGCACGCACATGCCGCCGAAGCAATAGCCGAGCGCGGCGATCCGATCCGGGGCCACCTCGGGCCGTGCCTTGAGCACATCGTGCCAGGCGCCCATGCGTGCGCGCAGGCGTTCGGAATTGCCCCAGAGCGGCGCGACGAGGCCGCCGACGACGCCCTCGTCCTCGCTGTAGGCGCCGTCGCCGTACATATCGACCGCAAGCGCGACATAGCCTTCGGCGGCGAGGTCCTGGATAACCTGGCGCATGTGCGTGCCGAGGCCGAAGGCGTTGTGCACGACCAGCACCGCGGGATGCGGACCCGGGCCTGAGGGCGTTGCCAGCGCGCCGCGCAGGGCCAGAGCTTCATGCTCGCAGATCACGATCTCGACTTCGTTCACGTCGCCATTTCCCCTTCGCGGTAAGATTTCGTTTACCATGTAAGCCTAGCTAAAAGCCCATGGAAACCGCCAAAGCACTCCCGCTTCCCCAGCCCGGAATCATCACCCCCGCGAACGCGGTGAAGTCGCCGGTCGCGGCCGATGAGACGCCGCCGTGGCTGATGGAGGAGCCGACGCCGGTCCCGCGCCTGCGCAAGCCGACGGTAGTCGCAACGCCGGTTCGCAAGGCGGAGACGCTGCACTGGGGCGTGGTCGCGCTGACCTTGTTCACCGCGGCCAGTGTGCTGTTCGGTTCGCACGGCGCCTCGCAGCCCAAGGAACTGCTGCCGGTTATGATCAAGATCCCGGTGCGCTGAGCCTCAGGGATCGACGAAGTTCGCCGGCCGCTTCTCGGTCTGGCTCATCATCGCCTCGATCTGGTTGCGCGTGCCGAGCAGCCGCTGCTGCTCGAAGCTTTCGGCGGCCAGAATGTCGTCGAGCGAAAGCTCCGTACCGCGATTGAACAGCGATTTCGCGGCGCGCACCGCATTCGGGCTGCGCTGTGCGATATCCTGCGCCAGCGCCATGGCGCGCGCCACCGGATTGGCATCGACCACCGTGGCGAAACCGAAAGCCAGCGCCTCCTCGCCCGAGAACTCCCGGTTGGTGTAGGTCAGCTTGCGCAGCACGTCGTCGCGCACGCAGCCGCGCCACAGCGCGAAGCCACCCATGTCGGGCACGATCCCCCACTTCATTTCGAGCACCGCCAGCCGCGCTTCGGGCGCCACGACGCGGATGTCGGCGCCGCCGGCGATCTGCAGGGCGCCGCCGAAGCAGACGCCGTGAACCGCGGCGATCACCGGCACGGGCAGCTTGCGCCAGACCAGCGCCGCCTGCTGAAAGCGGTTGGCATTGCCGTGCGTGCGCTGGGTCAGCGGTGCCGCCGCACCGCCGAGCGCTTCCTCGAAGGTCGCGAGATCGAGTCCTGCGCTGAAGGCCTTGCCTTCGCCCGAGAGCACGACGGAGCGCAGCCCGGGCAGGTCGAACAGCGCCTGCCCCACCGCGATCAGCGCATCGAACATCGCCGGATCGAGCGCGTTGAGCTTGTCGCCGCGCGTCAGCGTCACGCGGGCTACGCCATCCGCGTCGATGGTGGCGCCGACGCGGTCGCTGGTGGGCAAGGGGTGGGTCATGGACGCTGGTCTCCGATCGCAATCCCATCCGGGGTGCCGACGATGAGATCATGCCAGCGCCGATCGGCAATGGCCATCGGTAGAGCCGGCGATTCGCCTGGTGGCGGCACCAGCATATAGCCGCCAGCCGGCGCCGTCCGCACCAGCCCGCCGAGTCCGACCGCCGCCAGCTTGGCGCGCAGGCGGAAGATATGGACGGCGAGGCTGTTGGTGTCGGGTATGTGGAACAGTCGCCAGACCTCGCGCAGCAAGGTCGGCTTGGCCACGGGCACGCCCGGCGTATCGGCCAGCCGCCAGAGCAGCGCGAATTCGCGCGGGTGGAGCGCCAGCGGCCTCCCGGCGATCGTGCCGTCCCGCGCGAGCAGGTCCAGCCGCAAGGGGCCGATCGCGCGTCGACGCGGCAGCGACTGCGCCTGTTCGGCGAGCCGCAGTGCCCGCGCCGCGATCTCGCTCAGGCCCGGCGCTTCGTCGAGCACGTCACCGAAACCCAGACCGATCAGCCGCGCGCGCTCGTCGCTATCGGCCACGCCGAGCATGATTATGCGATCATGCCGCGGTTGGCCTTGCTCGCGATGCAATCGCGACCAGGCGTGTTCGTCCAGGCTCGCGATATCGGCGAGCGCGACGGCCTCACCCGCGTCCGCAATCGGTGCGGGCGGCACCAGATGCCAGCCGCAGCGCCGCAGATCCCAGGCAGCCGGGATTTCGGTTGCGCACAACCAGTGAAAGTGGCGCACTCCACGCCCCCATCGGCCTTATGTTCTTTGCTATCCCGAACCGTGGCGCGTCGAATCGGCGCCAAGGCTCGGGAAGAACACAGCAAGTCGGTGGTGTTGCCAATACCGACGGGGATGCGGGTGTCAGGCGGCGGAGCTGTTCACGCCCATGCTCGCCAGGTAGCGCTTGATGTTGCGCGCGGCCTGGCGAAGGCGCTGCTCGTTCTCGACCATGGCGATGCGCACGAAGCCTTCGCCGTCCTCGCCATAGCCGACGCCGGGGGCCACTGCGACCTCGGCATGGGTCAGGAGCTGCTTGGAAAACTCCAACGATCCCATATCTTTAAGCGCAGGTGGCAGCGGCGCCCAGGCAAACATCGAGGCCTTTGGCGGCGGGATGTCCCAGCCGGCGCGGCCGAAGGCTTCGACCATAACGTCGCGGCGCTTCTGGTAGAGATTGCGGTTCATCTCGACGATGTCCTGCGGCCCGTTGAGCGCCGCGCAGGTGGCCGCCTGGATCGGCGTGAAAGCTCCATAATCGAGGTAACTCTTCACGCGCTTGAGCGCGGCGATCAGCCTGGGATTGCCCACGGCGAAGCCGACGCGCCAGCCGGCCATCGAGAAGGTCTTCGACATCGAGGTGAACTCGACCGCGACGTCCTTGGCGCCGGGCACCTGCAGGATCGAAACCGTCGGGTTGCCGTCGTAGTAGAGCTCCGAATAGGCGAGGTCGGACAGGATCCAGACCTTGTTCTCCTTCGCCCAGGCGACGAGGCGCTCATAGAAGGCAAGGTCCACCGTCTCGGCGGTCGGGTTCGACGGATAGTTGACGATCAGGATCGACGGGCGCGGCACGGTGAAGGCCATCGCGCGGTCGAGCGATTCCCAATAGCGCTCGTCGGGCGTCGTTGGCACCGAACGGATCGTCGCGCCGGCGATGATGAAGCCGAAGGTGTGGATCGGATAGCTCGGGTTCGGTGCGAGCACGACGTCGCCGGGCGCGGTGATCGCCGTCGCCATCGAGGCGAGGCCTTCCTTCGATCCCATGGTCATCACGACCTCGGTGTTGGGATCGAGCTCGACGCCGAAGCGGCGGCCGTAGTAATTGGCCTGCGCCTTGCGCACGCCGGGGATGCCTGCCGAGGCCGAATAGCCGTGCGCATCGGCCTTCTGCGCGACTTCGCACAGCTTGTCGACGATATGCGCAGGCGGCGGCAGGTCGGGATTGCCCATGCCGAGGTCGATGATGTCGCGTCCGGCCGCTCGGGCGGCTGCACGCATGTCATTCACTTCGGCGATGACGTAGGGCGGCAGGCGCTTGATGCGGTAGAACTCGTCTTCCATGACTTCTGGCAATCCAGTTTGCATGCGGCGGAATTGCCGCAGGAAATCGCTCTAGGCGGATAAACGGGCGCTGGCAAATGGCTCTGGGCGGGCTATCCTGCAAAGCGGATGGAGAGGACTCGATTGTTTCCCGTGGGACATGCCGCGGGGTGCGAATGCCAATAAGGAGTCCTGAGTCATGGCAGACAAGTCGCGTTCGGACGGGCGCGCGCCCGACATCTTCACCGAGATGTTGCGGGCACAGACCGAGGCCGCCTCGCAGGTCTTCGGCCAGATGTTCGCGCCGGTCCTGCCCAAGGGCCTCGGCGATGCCCCGACTCCGGCCTGGGGGGACGTCGCCGAATCGCTGCAGGCGATGTGGGGCCAGTTCCAGAGCGGGGCCGCGGCCGACTATGCCGACCCCGCCAAGCTGACCGGCCTGCTCGAATCCTGGTACCGTCAGGTGCCCCTTGCCGATGCCGACAACCAGAAGCGCCTCTGGGACGACAGCCTCCAGCTCTGGCAATCGGTGCTCGGCCAGTACGGTATCGGCCCGACCACGCATGACGACAGTCCCGATGCCGAAGCGAAGCTGCCGCGCAGCGACCGGCGTTTCGCCGATCCCAAATGGCGCGAGCAGCCGTTCTTCGCGCTGATCCACCAGGCCTATCTGCTCTTCGCCGAACAGGCGGAGGCGGCGGCCGACGGCGTCCAGGCGCTCGATCCGGCCCGGCAGCAGCAACTGCGCTTCCTGACACGGGCGATCGTGGACGCGCTGAGCCCGGCGAATTTCCCGCTGACCAACCCGATCGCGCTCGATCGCGCAATCGAGACCCAAGGCGAGAGCCTGACCAAAGGGCTCGAGCACATGCTCGCCGATCTGAGCCGAGGGCAGCTCACCCATACCGATCCCGAGGCGTTCAAGCTGGGCGAGAATATCGCGGTGACCCCGGGCAAGGTCGTCCACGAAACGCCGCTCTACCAGTTGATCCAATACACCCCGACCACGGACAAGGTGCTGGCAACACCGCTGGTGATCTTCCCGCCGTGGATCAACCGCTTCTACATCCTCGACCTCAACCCGGCGAAGAGCTTCGTGCGCTGGGCGGTCGAGCAGGGTGTGACCGTGTTCATGGTCTCGTGGAAGTCCGCCGATGCCAGTATGGCCGATGTCGTCTGGGACGACTACGTCCGCGCGCAGATCGATGCGATCGACACCGTGCGGACCCGGCTTGACGTGCCGTCCACTCATGCCATCGGCTATTGCGTCGCGGGCACGACCCTGGCCGCGACCCTGGCCGTGCTCGCGCGACGCGGTGAGGCCGACAAGGTCAAGAGCGCGACCTTCTTCACCGCCCAGGTCGATTTCGCCGACCCCGGAGACCTCAAGCATTTCGTCGACGACCAGCAGATCGATGCGATCGCTACGCTCGCACCTGAGGGTTTCCTGGATGGCCGCTATATGGCGGCGACCTTCAACCTGTTGCGCGGCAACGACCTGATCTGGTCCTACGTCACCAAGAACTACCTGATGGGCGAAGACTATCCGGCCTTCGACCTGCTTCACTGGAACGGCGACGTCACCAACCTGCCGGCCAAGTGGCACTGCGCCTATCTGCGCGATCTCTACCGCGACAACCGTCTGGTCGAGCCCGATGCGCTGAGCGCCGACGGCACGCCGATCGACCTGCGCCTGATCGCCACGCCTGCTTATATCCAGGCGGGGCGCGAGGATCACATCGCCCCACCCGAAAGCGTCTGGAAGTTGACGCGCCAGCTCAAGGGACCCTGGATCTTCCTGCTTGCCGGCTCGGGCCACATCGCGGGCGTGGTCAATCCGCCCAGCTCGAAGAAGTA
>SECS01000067.1 GCA_004211435.1 Novosphingobium sp.
GGAACAATCGTACCCCCGGTCTGCCGGATCTTCAGCATGAACGACGGCGTGGTCGCGCCGATGTCGGCAATCTGGACGATTGCCGATAACGTTCAGCAGCGGGTGTTGCACACCGACATGACGGGCACGGCGCCGTTCTCGTCCTTCGTGAAGCCGCGCCTCGCGATCGGACCGAAGGCCGCGAGGTCGAACGGAAAGCTGTCCGCGCTGGCACCATGGCCGGGCATGCCCGGCCCTGCGCCGCGACGTCTGATGCTGCTCGGGGTGGAGGACCCGAAGGAAACGACCGGGCCGGATTTCTCCAAGATCGTGAGGCTCGCACCGGGTCAGACGACGCAGGTGCCACTGCCGGTCGAAGACGCGCGAAACTTCGGCCTGACCTTCATTGCGGCGAACACCGTGTCGGCAACGCTGATCGACGACAAAGGCACCGTCGTCGCGATCAACCGCGCCGGCACGGCCGAGGCCTCGCAGATGTTCCGCTCGCTCTTCGTCGACCGCGCGATCGTCAACGGCAACTGGACCCTGACACTCGCGAGCGAGGATCGGGTCGAACGCGAGATCGTTCTGGCGACTTGGTCGAACGCGAGCTGAGGCTCAGCGCGTTGCGCTGGGGCCGGTGCGGTATCAGGGCTGCGCTGGCTCGCCGAAGGCCGCGAGAATGCGGGACTGGCGATCCGCCAGCGCATCGCGGTACTCGGGATGCGTGACGACATAGGGCTCGTCGTTCTCGACCGCGCGGACCACGGCACGGCCCAGCCAGATCGGGTCCATCATGTTCGCGCGCGTCAGGCTGTTCGCATCGGCCTCGGACATGCGGCTGCGAGTCAGGCCGGGAAACAAAGTCGATACGCCGACGCCGGCCGGGGCAAGCTCGTCGCGCACCGCGTCGGACAGCCCGAGCACGGCGAACTTGCTCGCCGAATAGGCCGCGAAGCTGGCGAAAGGGCTCAGGCCGTTCATCGACGAGGTGTTGACGATATGGCCGCTGCCGCGCGCGATCATCTGCGGCGCGAAGGTCTTGATGCCGTTGAAGACTCCGGTCACGTTGATCGCCATCAACCGCTCGAACGTCTCGGGCGAGAGCTCGACGAGTGGCTTGAAGCCGGTGGAGATGCCGGCGTTGTTGCACAGCACATCGATCGCGCCGACCGCCTCGCTCGCCGCCCGCCAGCTGGCGAGATCGCGGACATCGAGCGTGATCGCGCGCGCCTCGGCCGAAGCCGGCAGCCTGGCGGATTCCTGTTCGGCAAAATCGCGTTCGATATCCGCGAGGACGATCCGGGCGCCGCGCTCGGCGAAGGCCTGCGCCATGCCCGCGCCGATCCCACCGCCGCCGCCGGTGATGAAGACGGTCTTTCCGGTCAGTTCGAACATGTCTGCACTCCTCGGTCGGCGGTCGAACGGGTGATCCGCATGCGATCGCGCCATGGCCCGGACTTCGTTTCGTCGGGCCCCTGGATCTCGACGGCCAGGGCAACGTGCGCGAGCGAGAGCATCAGGTTCATCAGCCGCTGCTCGGCAGGCGAAAACGCCCCTAGCGCATGCGTGTCCAGATGCTCGAGCGCGGCATCGAGCAGCGGGCTGGCAGCGCCGAAGAAGGTGGCTCGCTCCTCAGCCGTGGACAGGCTGCGACGCGCGGCGCGCTCGGCGGTACCGTCGAGCGCCCACCGGTCGACGAAGCCCTCGAGCGCCGCGAAGCCTTCGGGAAGAACCGCGATGGTCACGCCACTTCCCCCGTTTCGCAGGCCTGCTCCTGAACCCTTCGATCAACCTCGTTGAACAGGTGGCGGCATAGAGCCTCCATGCTCTGGAAATGGATGTGATCGAGCGCGCCGCTCGACAGGCCGCTCTGCCCGCGCTCGATCATCGCGATGTCTTCGCAATGGATGTCGCGGATCTGCGCAAGCGAATATTCGCGCGCGAAGCGCTGGCTCGCATCGCGATCCTCGCCCACCCAATAGACCCGCACGACCCCGCGCGAGCGATCCGCCGAGATCGGATAGACCGTATGCGAGAAGGGCTGCGTCGGCGTGCCGATGACGAAGAGGTTGGGAAAGAACGCGAGGTAGTCGCGCCCATAGGGCAGATCGAACAAACCCTGCTCGGCCAGCGCCGGAATGCCGCGCATCGTGGCGGCACGCTGGAACGGCTTGAGATCGGGCTCGGGGTTCGCCCAGATGCGCTGCGTGCGATGCGGCCCTTCGAAGCCCATGCTGGCGGGATAGCCGAACTGGTTGTCGCCGCCGATACCCGCGCCGCCCGAGCGCGGATGGATGAAGCGCAGGTGATAGTTCTCCTGGAAGTTGTCGTAGGTCAGCTTCCAGTTGGCGGCGATCTCGTAGGTATATTCGGCGAAGGTCGTCGCCTGGGCGACGGGCATCTGTTCGAGCCGCTCGGCATAGCTGCCGAGCCACGCGCGCAGCGCAGCAGCGTCGGGATCGAAGTTCACGAACAGCATGCCGCCACATTCCTGCAGCGCGACCTCGCGCAGCGCGCAGTCCTTCTTGTCGAGCCGGAACGCTTCGAAATCGGGCGCGGATAGCAGCGCGCCGTCGGTGCCGAAGGTCCACATGTGGTAAGGGCAACTGAATTTCGCCTGCCGCCCCGCCGCCTCGTCCACCAGCCGGGTTCCGCGATGCGGGCAGACGTTGTGGAAGGCCCGCACCTGTCCGTCACGGCCGCGGACGATCAGCAGAGAGGCGCGTGCGAATTCGAGATCGCGGCGTACGAAGCTGCCCGGCTCGGCGAGTTCGCAGACATGGCCGACATGAATCCAGCTCTTGAGGAAGACCGCGCGCCGTTCGAGTTCGAAATAGGCGGGGTCGTAATAGGGCTTGGCCGGTACCGGATCGGTGCCCAGCCAGGACAGCTCATCGTCGGGAATGCGCTGAAAGGGAGTGACGGCAGGCTTCACGCGCGAATCCTTTCGTTGCGATCGCTGCCACCTTCGTACCTCACCCGTCCAAAACTTCCAACACATGTGTTGGAAGTTTTCTATTTCCGCAAAAGCCCGTCGCGGCGTAGCATGCGCTGCTGTTCGACGCGGAAGCGTTCGATCACCTCGTCTTCGCTGAGATCGGGCCGGACGCTGCTCTGGAACACGCGCGGGCCGATGATCGCCCCGGCGAGCAGGAAGGTGCAGTAGACCTCGACGTCGATATCGCCGACATCACCTTCGCCGCTTGGTCCAGGTCCGTGCTGCCGGCTGGCGGCGATGAATTCGTCCCATTTGGGATAGCGGGTGCGGATATCGCCGGGCGCGATGAACTGTTCGATCCACAGCTTGATCAGATCGGGGTTCTCGAGCACGAAGCGTGCGACGAAGTCGATCCGCTCCTGCTGGCTTTCCGAACCGGCGAAGCCCCGCGTCAATTGCTCCGACGACCATGTGCTCACGGCCTCGAGCAGCGCTTCGCGGCTGGCGAAGTGGTAGTAGACCGTGGCGCGGTTCATGCCCACGGCACGCGCCAACCCGGCCACGGAAAGCGAATCGACGCCCTTTTCGGAAATCAGCGCGACCGAGGCCTCTATCAAGGCCTGATGCGTCGCCTCGAAGGTCCGGTTCCGCCGCGACTGCGCGGGACGATCGGCCTTGGTCGGGCCTGTCATGCGCGCAGATCACCGGGCAAGGTTCCGGTCTGACGCAGGGCCTCGCCCAGCGCGAGCGCCGCCGACGAGGCGAGGTTCATCGACCGCACCTGCGGCCGCATCGGTATGCGCACCCGGGCTTCACAGGCCCCGGCCACCTCAATGGGCACGCCTGCACTTTCCTTGCCGAAGAGGAGGACGTCGTCGGGAGCGAAATGGAAATCGTAGATCGAACTCTCGCTCTTGGTGGTGAACAGCACCAGCCTTTGCGATCCCATCGCGGCCTGAAACGCGCCGAAATCGGCGTGCCGGGCCACCTTAACATGATCGATGTAGTCCATGGCCGCGCGACGGACGCGGCGGTCGTCCCAGACGAAGCCCAGCGGCTCGATGAGGTCCACGTCCACACCCAGGCAGGCACCCAGGCGCAGAACCGCGCCGACGTTCCCGGCGATTTCGGGCTCGAAGAGAGCAATGTGCATCGCGGCTGCTTGGCGTCTGCAACGACGCTGCGCAAGTCTTGCAACATGAAGCCGGATCCGGGCGACGCGTTCGTCCGAAAGCCGCTCCCGGCTCACATCGACACCTGAGTGATCGGCAGGCCGGCGCAGAGCCAGACCAGATCGGCGACCGGCCAGATCGCGTCGCTCTTCCGGCAGATCGAAAACGAATATTCGACCGTCCGCGAATTCGGCATGACCACCAGGTCGCCGCGGGCGAGGTGCGCCGCGACGAGTTCCTTGGGCAGCCGGCCCCAGCCGAGCCCGTCGAGCTGTAAATGGAAAAGTCATAGGCTGTGACCTTCACCGTCGCGGGATCGCTCGCTTTGATGAAGGCGATATCCATGGACGCGACCCGCGCCTCAAACAGCAGCTTGTCGCCGATAGGGACGATATGCATGCCGAACACCTCCCAAGCGCCGTTGGTCTTCACACGGAAAAGCGTCGTTCGCTTGAATAGAATACTCTTCGAGTGCTTCCGAGCGGACTTCTTCCGCCGCCCCGCTCTGTCAGTACTCGATAGAAATCGTGATGTTGTTGTGCCCCGTGCCCGATGCATCGGCGATCATCTGCTTGGCGCGCGCAATCACTTCTGCCAGCGTCTCGGCGGATTGCTGCGCCCGGATTTCGAGTGATCCCCGCTCCGCCTGGAAGCCGGCCGCTGCAGCCTCATCCGGAAGTTTGTCGGCACCAGCGACCACACCTGCACCGGCACTCGCAAACAAACCCAGTTCCGCCGGGCTCATGCCCAATGCCCGCGCCAGAGCCGTGGCCATGCGCGCACGCGGCTCATTGTCGCCGCGCTCCCACTTCCAGATGGTAACTTTGGAAACCCCAACACTGTCCGCGAGCGCCCGCACTGAGAGCCCACGCGCTTCACGCAACGAACGAAGTTGCGAGGCGAACGCCTTCGACGGTTCAACCAAAGCATTCTCCATGTTTGCGAAGCTCACTGCGATGGGGGCACATCACCAATTGCGATTAACATTGCTGCAGGTTTAACGTCTTGTCAACGATGACCGCTGGCGTCTTTCTGCCCGGCCAGAAAATCTTCAAAGAAAGATCAGCGCCATTTGGAGTGCACATAAGATATTCTTTTTTATGTGAAAAACCTCGATCTACGTTAAAATTTCTGACGGCGATAGGTCCAGAAGCCCCGCCCGTGCGTCGTAAATTGGCACCGCTAACGGGATAAACTTACGAGGGATACAAAGCACCACCCGCAGAGAAAATTAACTTTTGAAACTTCCATATTCCGTCGATAGAGGACAGCACTACTCGTTAAGCCTCACACCTAACGCTTGGAGTACAGCGGTTCTTCGACGGCAGGAACTGACCATTGCAGAGCCAATCCAACCACAATTCCTTGTGGCGAAGTCAATCCCCCGAGCGGCGGAATAACGGAGTGAAAGTGGCTCTCAGGCGCTTACTACAGCCAGCCACTACTACAGCCAGCCACGCTTCTCGGGCCTTGCCCCCCGGGCCCTGATCACATGCGCCGCCGCGCCAGCAGCAGTGTGCGAGATCACGCTCTCCCCGACGGAAGGAGTCTTCACCTCTACCGACCGCCAGCCGGTTTTCACGGGCACTACGCCCCCCACCCGCCATCTTCAGCGCAAGCCGCGCCGCGGACACGCACGAGACCACAGCAAAGCTCGAAGCGGACAACAAGGCACCGCCTGATATCAACTTAGATCGGCGCAATTACGCGCGAACATCACGCCCCAAGCGTAAATGGTCAGTCGTGAGCGGCGACAGCCAGGAACAGGCGATCGAGACCAGCGTCATAGCGCAGATCGAGCCCAGCGCTGCGCAGCGTGGCGAAGCTCAGATAGTCCTGCGCCGCGCCGGTCGCGTTGAGCCGAGCGAAAGTCGCGTCGTCCATCAGCGGGCGAACGAGACCGAGCACGTCGGAGAGTCGCATCGAGATCGCGTTGTTCGAGTCGATCACCAGCGACACCCGGCCACCAGGCGTGCCGTTGACCACGACCGCCATGTTCATCTCGAGCCCACGGGCGGTCACCTTGTAGCGCTCACCGCTCGCCGAGGGCGACGGCGTCGAGGCCTTCGCGAGCTTCGTCACCGTAACCGGTGCCAGCACAGCGGGCTTGGCGGCCTGGCTCGCTGCGCGGACGGCCTGAGGCGCAAACCGAGCCGGCGGAACCGCCGAGATCTGCTCGATGTAGATGGCTTCCGAAATGCCGTTGGGCGTAGCCGAGAAAGGCGTCGCCACGGCAAAGCCAGCGGCAGAAGACGGTGCCATCGGCGCGAGCGCCGAGATCTGGTCTACGTGGATGAGGTCGGACATGGCCGGCCGCATGGCGGCCACCGGCGCCACCGGTTTTGCATTGGAAATCGAAACCAGCGCCTGCCCAGCCTCTTCGACCGGCATTGCCGGCGAGACCGTCTGCATCGTGGGCTCCGCGATCGGCTCTGCAATCGGCGCGACCAGAGCGACCGTCTCGGCACGCGGAATCGCGGCAGCCGGCGCTGCGATCGGCAGTTGCGCAACCAGCGCAGCCATCTCGACGCTCGACGCAGCAGGCGTCGGCGCCGCGATCGGCAGTTGCGCGACCAGCGCAGCCATCTCGGCACGCGGCGCCACAGCCACCGCGATCGGCGACGGCACGACCAGCGCAAGCGTGTCTGCCCTTGGCGTCGCGGCCACCGGCGCGGCGATCGGCGACGGCGCAACCAGGGCAACTGCCTCGACACTCGACACGGCGGGCACGGACGCCGGCAGCATGGCGACCGGTCCAACCGCCAAGACGGGCGCAGCCGGCGCCACCGCAACGGCAGTTTCGGCCGGAAGTGCTGTGAACTCGCGCTCAGACGCCGCCGTCAGCTTCGACGGCGCGGCGCGCTTGGCCCATTTGACCGGAGAAGCAGCGGGCCGCCGAACCTCGGGCGTCGCGACCAACGCGGTTGCAACCTGACGCGAAGGCTGGGCGACGGTCCATTCGATAGGCACGGCACCTGCGCCGACCACCAGCATTCCCAATGCGACCGATCCCAAGGCGCTGTTGCGCAGCTTGATCGATCCGAAGTTCTTGGTTGCCCCCATTTCGCCGTCCCCGTTCCGTTAGCGAATCCCCGCAAGCGCTGATGATTAATGCAATCAGCAGCTCGGCGCCAGCAAAACGCGCGGGGCGGGCCGGCACAGCGCGATGGGGTGCCGCTCAACCGCAGAAAGTGAACCTTTCAGAGATGCGAGCCTAGGGACGACATAGTTAACGTCACAGCGCAGATCGCAAGGACATAGAACACATCTATGCCCCATATATCCTATTGAGGTCTGGCGTGATGAGTGCACTCTTACGATGCTCGCTCGAGATGAAGTCCGCGCGAGCGGGCATCACCCTGGTCGATTGTCGCGCCTGATGGGCCGCGGAACACGGGGGTAAGCGGTACGAGGCAAGGCATATGAACGGGGTGCGCGTCGGAAACAGAATCATCGGCGCACAGTCGCCGGTGACGGTCGGCTGGGAAAACATCCCGCGCGTAGAAGGCGGACCGGTCAAGCAGTTCGTCTTCACCTGGTTCCAGCCCGCGGTGCTCTTCGCGCTCGTCGCCTTCTGGTACTATGCGCCGAATTCGATTGCCAAGGCCTCCACCGCGATCGGCATCGGCATCGGCCTCAAGGTCCTGCTGCTCGCGCTCGAATGGGTCAATCCACGCTTCAAGAGCTGGCAGCTGACCTGGAAGGAAGCCGCCATCGATCTGTTCTATGTCGGGCTCGGCTTTACAATCCTGCGCCTGATAGAGGGCTATATCGGCGACGGCGTGATGATCGAGGGCATTCAGAACGCGTTCGACTGGGAAAAGCTGGCCTGGTTCACCACCCTGCCGCTGCTCGTCCAGGCCGTGCTGATCTCGGTCATCTTCGATTTCGGGCAATACTGGATGCACCGCGGCATGCACAACTGGCACCCGTTGTGGCTGACTCATGCGCCGCACCACTACATCACCCAGCTCAACATCAACAAAGGCGCAGTCGGCAATCCGATCGAGCTGTTCCTGATCGGGCTCGGCATCGGCGGTTTCTTCGACTTCCTGCCGCGCGCCGCGCTGCTCGCCGGCACCTTCGGCATGGCGGTCAGCACCTATCAACACATCAACGTACGCTTCAACACGCCGCGCTGGTGGCGATTCCTGTTCAACACGACCGAGCACCACAGCGTCCACCACTCGCAGGACTACGAGGCCAGCCGCAGCAATTACTCGGGCACCTGGATCATCATCGACCGCATGTTCGGCACCTGCGTCGACGGTGAGGCCGAGCTGCTGGGCATGGAAGGCGGCCGCAAGATGTCGATCCGCGAGACGATGACCTTTCCCTTCACCGAAGGCTGGAAGTCGTTGAAGGAGAAGTTCGGTCGCGATCGCTATGGACAGGCGATGCCTGGGCCGATCGCCGCGGAATGGCCGGCCGAGTAACGGACGCCGCTTCGACCGCCCGGTTCGCTGCCCGCGCTCAAGGACCTTCCGTGAACGGACGCCTCATCGACTGGATCTGGACCATCCGGGGCAGTGTCGAACTGCCCCCTGAACAATCGCGCGAAGATGCCTTCGACCGACTGGATCCGCTATTCCACGAAAGCGGCACAAGCCGCGATCGGACGGGTGACGCGCTGACCTTCGACAAGAAGGACCAGGCGGCGCAGGACAAGATGTCGATCTTCGATAGCGGCGTCCTGTGGATCGAGCAGGGCACAGCCGGCGGCATGCTGCACTATCGCCTGACCAGCCGGGCGCTGCTGTTCTGCTTCCTGGCGCCGTTGCTGTTCCTCGCCTTCGCCGGACTGACGATCGCGGTCGGCAAAATAGACAAGCCGGCGGCCGAGACGGCAGCGAAGAAGCCCGAAAAGAAGGACGTGATCCGCGAGCTCAACCCGGTAGACAAGTTCCTCGGCGCCCCTGCGCCGGAAAAGCCGAAGAAGGACGACAAGACGAAGGACAAGGACGAAGGGCCCTCGCCGATCTCGGCCTATGTCTTCGCAGCACTTTTCGCCGTGCTTTACGTCGTCGGGCGGATCCTTGAGGATCGGCTTATACGCCGGCTGTTCCGGAAGCGCCTGCGCGATGACTCGTCCGATAGCCGACAGGCCGTCGCCTAGCAGTCCTTAGCTGTCAGCCGCGACGAGTTCGATGCTCAGCGGCGCCGCGCCCTCGACGATGGCGATCAGGCGATCAACGTTGGGATGCGCGCCCGGACGGTTGCGCGCATCGGCGGTATGTTCGGCGAACACCGCCAGACCGTGATCGGCCGCCTGGGCATCGAGGCTGGCGAAGTGCTCCTTCAGATACCGGTAGACCGCCAGCGAGCCCTGCTTGCCCGCCTGGTTCTCGATGCTGGCGACAACCGCGCCCGCCTCGTCGACGAGATCGATCCGCGCGATGCCTTCGATCGACGGCAGCTGCGCGAGATTGTCCTTGAAGCTTGCAGTGGGTTCGATCGTCGCCGGCATGTCAGGAGTTCCTCATTGAATCGCGGGCGGCGCCTGTAACATCGGATCACGGCCGAAGCCATGCGCCCGCGCGACGATCGCGCCCGCTCCATCCTATCCGCCGCGACGTCCGACAAAGCCTGCGGCGAGGCGTCCGACTTCGGCCAGGGCACCGGTCGAGGCCGGGTCCATCGGCTCGGCCAGCCGCTCGGGCTCGAAATAAGCAGTGACGATGACCGGCGAAGCGCCAGCCGGCCCGCCGAAGGCGAGATCGACGTAGGTGTGCCGGGCTTCGTTGATGCCCGTCCCCGTCTTGTCGCCCGAGACCCAATCGACTGGAAATCCGGCACGGATGCGATTGCGCCCCGTTGCCACGGCGATCATCCATTCGCGCAAGGTGTTGCGGCTCCCGGGTGCCAGAACTTCGCCGAGCACGAGCTTGGCCAGGGTTGCAGCCATGGCCGCGGGCGTGGTCGTGTCGAGTTCGGCACCAGGCGGCGTGAGGTTGAGCTCGGGCTCGTAGCGATCGAGCCGGCTGACCGTGTCACCCGTCGAACGCCAGAAGCGCGTCACCGCCTCGGGCCCGCCGAAGCGCCGCAGCAGGACGTTCGCCGCGGTATTATCGCTGGTCACCAGAGTGGCTCGCGCCAGCTCGCCCACGGGAAGTCCGTCGGCGATATGCAGGGACGTCACCGGGCTGGTCGAGAGCATGTCGGCCTTGGACCAATGCAGGATCTCGCCGAGATCGACCTCGCCCTTGTCGGCCCGACCGAGCAGCATGGCGGCCAGCGAAAGCTTGAACGAGCTGCAATGGGCGAAGCGCTCGTGTTCGCGCCAGCCGAAGCTGCGGCCACTGGCCGGATCGAGCACGAAAGCCCCGAGCCGCCCGCGCGCGGCCTGCTCGATCCGCTTCAGCGTCGCCACCTCGCGGGCGAAATTGCCCCCAGCTTTGCCGATGGCGGGCGATCCCGCTTGGCCACACCCGGCCACCAGAGCAGCCGCCGCGCCGACCAGCGCGCTACGTCGATCGATCATCGAATTTTCTCCCTATGGTCAAGATATCGCGAGCAATCTCCGTGGGTTTGACGCTTCGGGCAAATGATGGTTTCTGCGGTCCGCCCCCAGAAAAACTAGGAACAAGCATGGATATCCGCGCGCTTTCGCTCAACACCCTGCGCGCCTTCGAAGCCGCGGCGCGGCACCTCAACTTCACCCGCGCAGCCGACGAGCTCTGCGTCACCCAGGCCGCGGTCAGCCAGCAGGTGAAGATGCTCGAGACCCATATCGGCAAGGCGCTGTTTCGCCGGACGACGCGCGGCCTGGTGCTGAGCGACGAAGGCGTCGTGCTCGCTCCCGTCGTCTCCGACGCGCTCGGCCGAATGAGCGCGGCGCTTGCCGTCGTCGCCGGACAGGGCGTCCGAGAAATTCTGACGGTGGGTGCGGTCGGCACTTTCGCGGTCAGCTTCCTGATCGAGCGCCTCCCCGATTTCCAGGCCGCCCATCCCGGCATCGAGGTCCGTCTGCTGACCAACAACAATGCGGTAGACCTCTGGACCGAGAGCCTGGATCTGGCGATCCGCTTCGGCGACGGATCCTGGCACGGCGTCGCCACCGAATGGCTGATGCCCGCTCCGATGACGCCGATGTGCAGCCCGCGCCTGGCCGACCAAATCCGCCATCCCGGCGACCTCGCGCGATTCACCCTGCTGAGGTCCTACCGCCTGCAGGACTGGGCCGCCTGGTTCGAGCAGGCCCAGGTCAAAGGCATGGTCGCCAACGGGCCGGTCTTCGACGCTTCGCACCTGATGGCCACGGCGGCGATCCGCGGCATGGGCGTCGCGCTGCTACCGCTGGCGATGTTCGGGCGCGAGCGCGAGAGCGGGCTGCTGGTTGATCCCTTCGATCTCGCGGTCGATCGCGGCAGCTATTGGCTGACCCGCCTGTCCTCGCGCCCCATGTCCGACGCGATGCATGCCTTTTCGGACTGGTTGATCGGCCTCACCCGCACGCACCCTTGAGCCTCGCGACGATGGCCGAGACCCGCTCTCGAGGCTCATCCACCCTTTCGTGTTTCGCGCGACATTGCGCCTTCCCAGGCGTGAGTGATGCTATCGGGCAACTCTCCACAAAATACGTGAAATCCGGCTCTGCGAGCCAATTGTATCCATTTCCCGGATGCGTTAGCCACGCCTTATGCAATGCCACTAAGGCAATCAATCCAAAGGGGGGACACGATGTTTATCGGCAGGTTTGCGCTTCTGGCTGGGGCAGCCTCGGGCGCCATTCTCGCGGCTGCGCCCGCATATGCACAGAGCGCCTCGGCAGAGGCGAGCGGGACGGACATCGTCGTGACCGCCCGCCGCACCGAGGAACGCCTCCAGGACGTTCCGATCTCGATCACGGTCTACAACGCCGAACAGATCTCCAATCGCAACATCGCCGTCGCCTCCGACCTGGCGACCTATACGCCGTCACTCTCGGTCAACGCCCGCTACGGCGCGGAAAAGGCGGCCTTCTCGCTGCGCGGCTTCAATCAGGACCAGTCGACCGCGCCAACCGTCGGCGTCTACTTCGCCGACGTCGTCGGCGTGCGTGCGCAGGGCGGCACCACTTCGGGCAACACCGTTGGCGCCGGCTCGTTCACCGATCTGCAGAACGTGCAGGTGCTGAAGGGACCTCAGGGCACGCTGTTCGGCCGCAACACGACCGGCGGCGCGGTTCTGCTCGTTCCGCAGAAGCCGACCGATCGCCTCGAGGGCTACGTCGAGGGCACTTACGGCAACTTTGACCAGAAGCGCGTCCAGGCGGCGCTCAACATCCCGCTGGCCGATACCTTCAAGGTCCGCCTCTCGCTCGACCGCAACAAGCGCGATGGCTACATGAACAACAAGTCGGGCATCGGCCCCGACAACTACAACGACACCGACTATGTCTATGGCCGCCTCAGCATCGTCGCCGATCTGACGCCAGACCTCGAGAACTACTTCATCGGTACCTACAGCCGCTCGGATACCAACGGCTATGCCACGCGCTATACGGCCTGCGACCGCAACTTCGTGCCCAGCGCGACGACCTTCATCCGTTATCTGACCGCCCAGGCCGGTTGCGCGCAGATCGATCGCCAAGCCGCGCGCGGCGACAGCCTGTTCGACGTCGACGTCAACAACGCCAATCCGCGCATCCTGCTCGAGCAGTGGCAGGTGATCAACACCACGACCTGGCGCGCCAGCGACACGCTCACAGTTAAGAACATCATGAGCTACGGCGAATTCCGCGAGGACGCCGCCTTCTCGCTCTACAGCGACAACTTCCGCTTCCCCGACACGCCGATCACGCGCGCGCAGTTCCCGCAGCTCATCGGCAATCCGTTCCAGTACATCCGTCTCGCCACCCAGCCGGGCTTCCACGCCTCGGCCGAATCGACGGCGACCGAGGAACTGCAGATCCAGGGCAATTCGGCCGACGGCAAGTTCAACTTCGTGCTCGGCGGCTATCTGGAATTCAGCCGTCCGCTCGGCTTCAACCAGCAGCGCACGGGCATCTACGGCAATTGCGTCGATCCCGGCACCTTGAACTGCGCGGGCGGTCTGCCGCTGGTGCCGCTGTCGGCTACCTTCACCGCACCGGGCGCGGTCATTTCGGAATCGCGCACCAAGCTGGCCTTCGACAACCACGGCATCTTCGCCCAGGCGACCTACAAGTTCACCGACCAGCTCGCGCTGACCGGCGGCTTCCGCTACACCTTCGACAAGATCGTCGGCTATTCGGAAAGCAACCGCTACACCTTCGCGACCATTCCCGGCGCCGGCACGATTCCGGTGGCGCGTTCGTGCAACGACAATTTCAATCACCCCACGGTCAACCTGCTGACGAACGGCGGCAACACCGCGGCCTGCGGCACGACGATCGTCAACAAGTCGAGCAAGCCGACCTGGCTGATCGACCTCGACTTCAAGCCTACGCCCGACACGCTGTTCTATGCGAAGTGGGCGCGCGGCTATCGCCAGGGCGGCGTCAACTTCACCAACCCGGGGCTTGAGACCTGGAATCCGGAAAAGGTGGATTCCTACGAACTCGGCGCGAAGCTGACCTTCCGCGGTACGGTGAACGGCTATTTCAACGTCGCCGGCTTCTACAACGACTTCAGCAACCAGCAGATCTTCGGCGGTCTCGTTGCCAAGCAGGGCAGCGGCATCGCCGGCGGCGCGGCGATCATCAATGCCGGCAAGTCCACGATCAAGGGTGCCGAGGTCGACGCGGGCGTGACCCTCTTCGACGCGCTCAACCTGACGCTCGGCTACACCTACCTCGACACCAAGATCAAGGAACTGGTCCCGCCGGTGCTGGCCCCGCAGAGCCCGTTCGAACGCGTCCTGCCGCGCGGCGCGGTGGGCAGCCCGCTGACCTATTCGCCCAAGCACCGCCTCACGCTTGCGGCCGAATACAACCTGCCGCTGAACGACGACCTAGGTCGCCTGTCGATCGGCGCGAACTACGTCTACACCTCGAGCCAGCTCGTCGACGGCAACCTGAGCATCGCCGCGACGAACATCGTCAATGCCAACCTCGGCTGGAAGAACATCGCCGGCTCGAACATCGACCTCACGGGTTTCGTCACCAACCTGACGAACAAGACCTACTTCTCGACGGCCGGGGGCGGTTTCGACTCGCTGGGCGTCTACGACTGGCTGCTGGCTCCGCCGCGTATGTATGGCGTTCGCCTGCGGGTGAACTTCGGCCGCTGATCTCGGCGCAGGTCGACCGAACCGATTATCTTGAACCTGGCCCCGCTTCGGCGGGGCTTTTTCTTGCCGGCGAGGGATTGCGGTTGCACGCTGGTCGCCGCTGGCGTCCGGCGCGTTCGAATGTAGGATGCCGGGCAAAGCCCTTGCCCGGAGATCGACACCGATGCGCTTGCCCCTTCTCGCCGCCCTGCTCCTCTCCAGCACCGCCGCCTTTGCCGACGCCGAACGCCCCGCGGCGCTGGTCGTCGATGGCGCGCCACCGGTACCCGATGCGGTGGTCGACGAGACGCGGCCCTACATGGAGTTTCGCACGGCCGGTTTCGCCGGCTGGAACGCCACCGACCGCGCAATGCTGATCAGCACCCGCTTCGCCAACACCGCACAGCTCCACGTGGTCAAGCAGCCGATGGGTGCCCGCACCCAGGTCAGCTTCGAGGCGGAACCCGTGGGCGGATCATGGTCTCCCACCGGCGACGCCCTGCTCGTGGTCAAGGACAAGGGCGGCGACGAGTTCTTCCAGCTCTACACGCTCAAGGAAGGCCGGCTCACGCTGCTGACCGACGGCAAGAGCCGCAACGCCTTCGGCGCCTGGAGCCACGACGGCAAGCAGATCGGTTACAGCTCAACCCGTCGCAACGGCACCGACAGCGACCTCTATGTCGCCGATCCGCGCAATCCCAGGTCGAGCCGCATGGTCGCGCAGGTCAAAGGCGGCGGCTGGCAGATCGCCGATTTCGCGCCGGACGGGAAGCGTGCGGTCGTGGTGGAATATGTGTCGATCACCAAGTCCAACCTCCACCTGCTCGATCTCGCCAGCGGCAAGCTGACGCCGATCGGCGATCACACGCGCACGATCGCCTATGGCGAAGCCAAGTTTGCCCCCGACGGCACGCTGTGGGTCACGAGCGACGAGGGCTCGGACTTCCAGCGCCTCGGCACCGTCGACTTGCCCGGCGGCGCCTTCACCGCCCGCAATCCCGAGCAGCGCTGGGATGTGGAAACCTTCGAGATCGCCAAGGACGGCAGCTTCATCGCCTATTCGGTGAACGAGGCCGGTGCGAGCAAGTTGCGTCTGCTCGACCCCAAGGCCGGCCGCGGCAGCGCGGCGGTGCGCGACGTGCCGGGCCTACCGCTCGGCACTCTCGGCAACATGAAGATCGCGCCCTGGGGCACGGTGGGTTTCAGCTTCAGCTCGTCGCGGTCGCCGTCGGACGCCTATTCTGTCGACCCCGCCAGCCTCGCGGTCACCCGCTGGACCCAGAGCGAGACCGGCGGCCTCGATCCCCAGGTCAACGTCGAACCGCGCCTGGTCGAAGTGAGGAGCTTCGATGGCGAACGCGTTTCGGGCTTTCTTTACAGTCCCGACGCGAAGAAGTTCCCTGGCAAGCGCCCGCTTATCGTCAACATCCACGGCGGCCCCGAAGGCCAGTCGCGCCCTGGCTTCCTCGGCCGCAACAACTATCTGGTCAACGAACTCGGCATCGCCGTTTTCTACCCGAACGTGCGCGGCTCGACTGGCTTCGGCAAGCGCTTCGTCAGTCTCGACAACGGACCGTTCAAGCGCGAGGATTCGGTGCAGGACATCGGCGCCTTCCTGGATAGCCTGAGCAAGGCGCCCACGATCGATCCGGCGCGCATGGCGGTGACCGGCGGTTCTTACGGCGGCTACATGTGCTATGCCTCGGCCATCCGCTACGGCGCGCGGCTCAAGGGCGCGAACTGCGTGGTCGCGATTTCCGACTTCGTGACCTTCCTAGAGAACACGCAGAGCTATCGCCGCGATCTGCGCCGCGTCGAATACGGCGACGAGCGCGATCCCGCCCAGCGCGCCAAGCTGGCGGCGATCTCCCCGCTCACCAGCGTCGACAAGCTCACGATCCCGCTGATGGTCGTGACCGGCGGCAACGATCCGCGCGTGCCGGCTTCGGAGGCGGACCAGATCGTCAAGGCCGTCCGCGCCAAGGGACGGCCTGCCTGGCACCTGCTCGGCCAGAACGAAGGCCATGGCTTCGCCAAGAAGGAGAACGCCGACTACCAGTTCTGGACCGGCCTGCTGTTCTGGCGCCAGACGCTGCTGGGCGAGAAGAGCGGCGGGAGCCGGTAAACCGCTCCCGCTCGATTCACCCTGGCGCCGAACTCGGCGAAGCGATCGTCGCGGGCGTTCGCGCCGCCGCCGTGAGGGCGGCCAGCGCAAGAATGGCCGCGGCGATCACGAAGCTGAGCCCCGGCAGGCTGGAACTCGAGGCGGCATAGACCCAGCCGAAGAAAACCGGCCCGACGATCCCCGCCACGCTGGCGAGGCTCTGCATCGCCCCCTGCAACTGGCCCTGCTCGCTCTCGGGCACGCGGCGCGACAGCATCGACTTGAGCGTCGGCTCGGCCAGCCCCATCAGCGAGGCCGGGATCATCGCCGCAACGAAGAGCGCGGCGTTCGGCGCGAGGCCCATGGCCAGGAAACTCACCATCCCGCCGATGAGCCCAACGATCGTCGTGCGGCGATCGCCGAAGCGCGCCGTCGCCGGGCCGACCGCGGTTCCCTGCACGATCAGGTCGAGCACGCTAGAGAAGGCCAGCAGTGCGCCGACCTGCAATGTCGAGAGCCCATGCCGATGCCCGGCGAAGAGCACGAAAACGGTCATGAACAGGCGGTGCGAGAAGGTCAGCAGGAATACGCTGAGCGCGAGCCGGCTGAGTTCGCGCCGCCCGCCCACCATCCGCAAGGCCGCGACGGGGCTGGCGGAACGCCAGGTCAGTGGCCGGCGACGTTCACGCGGCAAGGATTCGGGCAGAACGACCAGCCCATAGAGGAAGGCCGCACCGGAAAAGCCGGCCGCGGCCCAGAACGGCAGCCGCGGCGACACTTCGCCCAGAATGCCGCCGATGGCCGGACCGAGCACGAAGCCCGCCGAGATCGCCGCACCGATCAGTCCGAAGGCGCGGGCACGACGCTCGGGCGCTGTGACGTCGGCCATATAGGCAAACAGCGCGGTGGCGCTCGCCGAGGTGATCCCGCCGATGACACGCCCGATCACGAGCCACCAGAGGTTGGGCGCGACCGCCATTAGGACCCAGTCGAGCGTCAGCCCTGCGGTGGAGATCAGGATCACCGGGCGGCGCCCGAACCGATCGGACAGGCTCCCGATCATCGGCGCGCAGACGAACTGCATCAGCGCCCAAAGGCTGCCGATGATACCCGTCCAGATGCCCGCGGCAGCGAGCGAACCGGTCAGGTCCTCGATCAGGCCAGGTAGCACGGGCATGACGATGCCCATCGCCATCATGTCGAGAAACGCCGCGATGAGAATCATCCAGATGGCCGGCTGCCGCAAGGCGTTATCCATGGCGCTCCCCCTCGCTCTACCGCGATTAGAGGTGCACCGCGCGGCCATGTCAATCCGATCGCCTATCATGGGAAAGCGACTGTGGCCCCCAAGCCTGCGTCAGAGTTCGGCCGGCATTAGGACCTTTGAGTCAGCGACGCAGCATGCGGGTCAACACGCGGGCCTCGGCGCGAAGCAGGACCTCCGGCATGAGGCTCTCCTCAGGCCACAGATGCAAGGCCGCGGCAATGCGATCGATGGCACTTACCAGGACGACCGCTTCCGCGTTGGCATCGACGCGCGATACGGTCTGGCCCTGAAGTCCCACCTCGACGATCCGCTCGGTGATGCCCTCGAGTATCGGCAGAGCGATGCGCAGGACCAGCTGGTTGAAGCGCTTGTTGCCGCGATCGGCTTCCATGTTGCGGTAGAGCAGGAGCGGGCCATGCTCGGCCCAGATGGCGCAATAGCCGCGAACGAAGGCGAGCGCATCGTCTTCGAGCCGCTCGTCCACGCGGAGGAATGTATCGTCATCGAACAGATGCGAGACATCCTGGGTGATTTCCTCGCAGAGCGCCCAGAGAATGTCTTCGACGTTCTCGAAATAGACATAGAAGGTGGGCGGCGAGGTGCCCGCTTCCTTGCTGATGGCCGCGGCCGAAAGGCTCAAAGGCGAATTTGCGTCGAGCAGCCTCCGGGCGCTTGCCATCAACAGCGAGCGTGTCTTGTTGCCCTTGGCCCCCAGAGCCATGGCCTTCTTGACGAGCTTTTGCCCCCGCTGCCCCCCTTCGGCGACCGGCAGGGGAGCCTTCGTGACGCGCTTGGACATTGCCATCGTGCTGTGCAGCCGCCCTTCGAATGGAACCT
>SECS01000202.1 GCA_004211435.1 Novosphingobium sp.
CGAGGCGCAGATGTTCGCCCCCGTCGCCTCGGGCGAGGTCAGCGACGAAGCGCGCCGGCTCTCCCTCGCGGCGATGACCAACCTAATGTGCCGCGGCCGCAAGCGCGGGCTGGCGGGCATCGTCGCCACCCAGCGCCTCGCCAAGCTGGCCAAGAACGTGGCGGCCGAGGCCTCGAACTTCCTGATGGGCCGCACCTTCCTCGATATCGACATGGCGCGCGCGGCCGACCTGCTCGGCATGGAGCGCCGGCAGGCCGAACAGATCCGCGACCTCGCGCGCGGCCAGTTCCTCGGGCTCGGCCCGGCGATCAGCCGGCGCCCGGTGGCCGTGCGCATCGGCTCGGTCCGCACCGGCTCGCGCGGCGGCTCGCACGCGCTGACCCCGCCGCCCTCGGCCTCGCCCGACGACATCCACGCGCTGCTCCATACGGACCTCCATACCGACGAGACGCCGATCCACCGCCCGGCCCCGCCCGAGCCCGAGTTCGACGCCGACGAGCTGATGGAGCGTATCGCCGCGGTGCCGCTGGTGCCCGAAGAGGAAGAGGAGGTGATCCAGCCGCAGCTGTTCACGCCTTCGCGCTACGAGATCGACGTCGCGGTCAACGCGATCCTCGCCGAGATGGTGGCCGAGGAGAACTGCACCTTCCAGTCACCCGCGACGCTGTTCCAGGACTTTTCGGTGCGCTGTCGCATGCAGCGGCTGACCGCGGGCCATGTCGACATGACCCAGTTCCGCCGCCGCTTCGCCATGGCCGTGGCGGGCATCTTCAATCCCGAGGCGGCCGAATGGGCCGAGATCCTGCGCGTTGCCAAGCCGCTTGCCGACGACCTGCTCGCGCCCTTCCTGCTGATGGCCCGCGCCGCGCGCGACGATGCGCCCTGCCCCGACGACGACGAACTCGCACGGATCTACGGCACCAATTCGCCGGGCCGCGTGCGCCGGCTGATCGAGCACTACGAAAAGGCCGGGCTGATCGTGGTGCGCACCGACTTTTCCGGCCGCCGTTCGGTGAGCATTCCCGAACTGGGCCTGGCGACGGCACCGCTCGAGGTTTGATCCCACGCCCAAGTGGAGTCATAGCGGGGCGATGACGCCTGCCGACACGCGCCCCGCCAATCCGACGCTGACCGAAAGGCTCCGCCGCGAACTGCGCGTGCTGATAACGCCGGGCCGCCGCATGGCCGACGAACTCGAATGCGTCGCCTCGGTGCTTCTGGCCATCGTCATCGCCCATCTGGTCGGCGCCGAAATGATCGCCTGGGCCGCCTTCAGCGCCTTCGTGCTGCTCAAGGGCCCGGTCGGCGAGACGCTGGTGCGCGCCGTGCTGCGCATGATCGGCACCTTCCTGGGCGCGACCCTGGCGATCTGGTTCGAGCGAATGACGAACCTGGCCCTCTGGCAGATCATGCTCGCGGTCGCGCTCGTCGGCGGGGTCGGGCTCTACGGCATGCTCACCGCCAAGCGCGCCTATGCCTTCCTGCTGTTCGGCCTGACCTTCCTGATGATCGTGCTCGATCGCATGGAGAACCGCCACCTCGACATCGAGGCGCTGGCGCTGACCCGCGTGCTCGAGGTTGGCGCGGGAACGCTCGCCTGCGTGATCGTCAGCGTGGTCTCGACCCTCACTGCGCGCCGTTGGTGGCCCGCCTCGCTGACGCCGTCGACGCCGCCGGTCGGCTGGCATCCCGACGCCGCGCGCCACGCCGTCCAGGCCGCAATCGCACTGAGCCTGCTGCCCGTGATCCACCTTTACTGGGACATTCCCGAACTCGCTCAAGCGGGGGTGACGATCATGGCGGTGATGATCGTTCCCGTCGCCGGCCTCGGCTCGAGCGGGCTCGCGCCGGTCAGCCGACGGCTGCGCCAGCGCGCGGTCGGTTGCCTCGCCGGCGGACTGCTGGCCGCGGCGATCCTCTATGTCGCGCACGGCTCGGTGCCGCTGCTCGTCGCGGGGACGTGCCTGGGCATCGTGCTGGGCCGCCACATAGAGAACGGCTCGACGCGCAACGCCTATCTCGGGCTGCAGTTCACCCTGGCCGTGCTCGTGGTGCTCGTTCCCGACGACTATGCCAATGTCGCGATCGAGCCGGGGCTCGAGCGCATGGTCAGCGTGTTCATCGGCATGGCGATCCTCGTGCCGATCCTCGTCGCCGGGCACCTGATCGCGCCGGAACGCGCGGCGGCCGACACCTCCGAGGACACGAGCGCCTCGGAATGACGGCCGCCTTGCTCGGGTCTTAGAAGTCGATCGAGGCCGACGCGCGGAAGGTGCGCGGGTTGCCCTGCAGCAGGTCGGCGCTGAACACCTGGAAGGCCGAGGCCCAGTAGCGCTTGTTGGCGACGTTATCGACGCCGAACCGCAAGGTCAGCGGCTTGTCGGCGACCACCGCGACGTAACGCGCGCCCAGGTCGACGCGGGTCCATGACGGCAGGGTCAGCGTATTGGCGAGGTTCGCGGCCTGCTCGCCGGTGTATACCACGCGGCCGGTCAGGGTGAAGCCCGGCACGAAGGGCAGGTCCCACTCGACGTTGGCGTTGAGCAGCAGCTCGGGCACGCCGACCGCGTCGGTGTTGGTCGCGCGTTGCTTGGCGTCGATGTACGAACCGCCGGCGATCAGGCGCAGGCCCTCGACGGGCTCGCCGTCGACCGAAACCTCGACGCCCTTGTGGCGCTGGGTGCCGATCGGGCCGTAGCGCAGGAAGCCGGGACGGTTCGGATCGAGCGCCAGGCCGGCGGTGATGCGGTCGGTCTGGAACAGCGCGACGCTCGCGTTGAAGCGCGGCGAGTTGTATTTGATGCCCGCCTCGTACTGCTTCGACTTGTAGGGCGTGAGCGCCTCGCCGGCATTGCTGACGGGGATATTCGCGCCGCCCGTGCCGGTGCCCGTGTTGGGCGCGACATCGCCCGCGACCAGCGCCTCGATGCGATTTGCATAGAGCGAGACGCCGGGAACCGGCTTGATCACCAGGCCGACCACCGGGGTCACGGCGCTTTCGTCGTAGTTGCTCTGCTGAGCGCCGCCGAAATAGGAATAGCCCTTGGTCGCGATCGTCTGCAGGCGCAGGCCCGCGGTCAGCAGCACCTTGTCGTCGAGCACGCCGATCGTGTCCGAGGCGAAGGCGCTCCACAGGCGGCTGCGCGAGATCGGGAAGGGATCGGTCAGGTTACCGCCGGCAAAGGACACGGTGGTCGGCCGCAACACGGTGACCGGGTTGTAGATGTTCGTCGCCTGCGCCGCGCCCGAGACGTAGAACTCGTAGGCGTTGCGGTTGACCTGCCAGATCGCCGATCCGCCGACGTTGAACTCGTGGGTGATGCCGCCCGCGGCCAGGTTGACGCGGATGCCGGCCTGCGCCGCCTCGTTGTTGTCGGTGCGCGGGATGTACGACGCGCCGATCGTCGCCGCGCCGGTCAGCGCATTGGTCACGGTGACGCCGCCGTAGATGCCCTTCTCCGAACCGTCGCGCGCGCCGAACGAGGCATAGAGCATCGCGTTGTCGGCCACGTCGTATTCGAGCTTCAGCTGACCGAACAGGTCGCGCAGATCGGTATAGGTCCAGGGCTGGGCATAGTTCGTCTCGGCGCGCGGGACGACGGGAATCGCGCCGCTGACCGCGACCTTCGGGCGCAGGCCCTCGACGCGGACCTTCTGATAGGCGAGGTCGAGCACCACGCGCAGCGGGCCGCTGTCATAGGACAGCGCGCCGCCGACAACGTAGGAGCTGCGATATTCGCTATCGATCGCGACGTCACCCTGGCGGCCCGCGCCGTTGATCCGCAGGCCCCATTCGCCATTGGCGCCGAAGCGGCGCGACAGGTCGAAGCTGCCGCCCCAGTGCTTGTCCGAGGTGTAGTTGGCGGTGACGCGCGTCAGATCGTCCTGGCTTGCGCGCTTGGGCAGCAGGTTGACGCTGCCGCCCAGGCCAGAACCGCCCGGCGCGGCGCCGTTGAGGAAGGCGCTGGCGCCGTTGAGCACCTGCACCGATTCATAGAGCTCGGGCGAGATCAGCTGGCGCGGGGTGATGCCGTAGAGGCCGTCGAAGCCGATGTCGTCGCCGGCCAGGGTGAAGCCGCGGATGACGAACAGTTCGGCGGCATTGCCGAAAGCGAAGGTCGTGCGCACCGAGGGATCGTTCTCGAGCACCTGGCCCAAGGTCTGCGGCTGCTGGTTGAGGATCAGCGCGGCGTTGTAGCTCTTGATCGCGAAGGGGACGTCCTCGGCCGCCTTGTTGCCTAGCGCGCCGAGGCTGCCGCCGCGGCTGACTTCGGTGGCGTTGACCCGCTGCGCGGTGACGATGATGTCCTCGGACTGCTCACCGGCTTCCTGCGCCTGGACGGCAAGCGGAGCCAGCGCGGCGGTCGAGGCCAGCAGCGCGGT
>SECS01000203.1 GCA_004211435.1 Novosphingobium sp.
GCCCTTGGCCATCTCGGCTTCGAGGTTCTTCACGATTTCCTCGAAGCCGAGATGGCCAAGGGCTGACGAAAACGCGCTGCTTCATTCTCCCCGGCACGGGGAGGTGGCAGGCGCGAAGCGACTGACGGAGGGGTTCTCGGCTGGCACGGCGCCGGATCGAGAGCCCCCTCCACCGCCTTCGGCGGTCCCCCTCCCCGTTCCGGGGAGGATTTTTTATGCCTCGCTCACACTCGCGGCGCGGTCAGGTGCTCGCGCCGAAAACCGAAGCCGATCGCGCGCGCCGGCAGGCGCTGGAGCACGGCGAAGCGGTTCAGCAGCTTGAGAAAGCCCGGCGGCTCGCTGTGCTGCTCGCCGGATCCCGAGATCAGCGGATGCAGCACGCTCTCGTGCGCCGCCTTCTGCCCCGCCTGGATCAGCCGTACGGGCAGCAGCCGCCGATCCTGCACGCGATGCAGCGCGCCATCGGCATTCCCCGGCGTCGCCAGCGGCTCGGCGAGGAGGTTCGCCGTCGCCACCGCGTCCTGGATCGCCAGATTGATGCCCACCCCGCCGACCGGGCTCATCGCATGGGCCGCGTCGCCGATCGCCAGCAGGCCGGGCCGATGCCACCGGGTCAGACGATCGAGCGACACCGACAGCAACTTCACCGCCGCAAAATCGGGCAAGGCGCTGTCGAGGTCGGGAAGCTCGGGCGAGGTTTCGCGAACGTCGCGGCGGAATGCCTCGATCCCGCGAGCACGGACCGCCTCGGCCGACCCCTTGGCCACGAGATAGGCGCATTGCCAATAGTCGCCGCGGTCGATCTGGACGACCATGTGGTTGCCGCGGATCGAGCCGCGGACGGCCTTCCCGCGCTCGGGCTTGGGCACGGCGAACCAGAACACGTCGATCGGCGCGCCGAGGTCTTCGAGCGGCAGGACCTGTTGCTGGCGGACCAGCGAATCGCGCCCGTCGCAGGCCACGACGAGCTTGCCCGCGCGCAGCACCTCGCCCGAGGCCAGCGTGACTCCAGCGATGCGCCCATCGTCCTCGAGCAAACCCGCGACCGGCGCTTCCATGCGCATCGCGAAACCGGGAAATGCGGCGGCTTCGTCGCGCAGGAAATCGAGGAAGTCCCACTGCGGCATCATCGCGATGAACGGCGCCGGGGTCGGCAGGTGCGAGAGATCGGCGACCTTGAACGTCTGCCCTTCCCAGGAGAGTTCGGCGTAGTCGATGCGATAGTGCGGCCGCGCGAGGAAGCGGTCGAGCATGCCGAGCTCGGACAGCAGTTCCATCGTCGAGGGGTGGACCGTATCCCCGCGGAAATCGCGGAAGAAATCGGCGTGCTTCTCGAGCACCAAGGTCGAGATGCCCGAGCGTGCGAGCAAAAGGCCCGTCATCATCCCGGCAGGACCGCCACCGACGACGATCACATCGGCAACTACCTCGGTTTCCGCCATGCTTGGCTCCGTGACAAATCAGACCCCGCCGTGCCATAGTGCACGCAATGTCCGTTGAACTCTATTCCCCCGCCTTATCCGACGCACTCGTCATTCTGGGAGCCGCGGGAATTGTCATCCCGCTCTTCGCGCGCTTTCGCATCACCCCCATCATCGGTTTCATCGTCGTCGGCCTGCTGGTCGGCCCCTATGGCCTCGGCGCGCACGTGCCCGAATTTCCCTGGCTGATCCATTTCACGATAACCGATCCGCAAAGTCTGGGGCCCTTCGCCGAGTTCGGCATCATCCTGCTGCTGTTCACGATCGGACTGGAACTGTCGTTCAACCGCCTCTGGCAGATGCGGAAACAGGTGTTCGGACTCGGCGCGATGGAGCTGCTCGTCTGCGGCGCGATCCTCGCCGGCGTGGTCTACATGATGGGTGGCCGTCCCACCGGCGCACTCGCGCTCGGCCTCGCGCTGGCCATGTCCTCGACCGCGCTGGTGCTGCGCATCGTCGATACCGGCACGCCGGTGGGCAAGGCCGCGCTCGCCATGCTGCTGTTCGAGGACATCGCGCTGGTGCCGATCATCTTCCTGCTCGGCGCGCTTGCGCCCGCGGCCGGCAGCGATCTCGGCGACCTGCTGCAGACCCTGTGGCTCGGCCTGCTGGTGATCCTCGGCCTGCTCGCCTTCGGCCGCTTCCTGCTGCCCCAGTTGTTCGCCCAGGCCGCGCGCACCAAGAGCCCCGAGGTGTTCCTCGCCGCGAGCCTGCTCGTAGTGATCGTCGCCGCGCTGGCCACCGCAGGCGTCGGCCTCTCGCCGATCGTCGGCGCACTGATCGCGGGCCTGCTGATCGCCGAGACCGAGTATCACGGCGAGGTCGAGGCGATCACCGCGCCGTTCCAGGGCCTGGCTCTGGGTATCTTCCTGATCACCATCGGCATGAGCATCGATGTCACCGCGGTCTGGCGCGACCTCGGCACGATCCTGCTCGCGACCGCGGGCGTGCTGATCATCAAGGCCCTGGTCACCGGCTTGATCCTGCGCTTCACCGGCGCCGGCTCGGGCACGGCGACCGAAACCGGCATCCTGATGTCGAGCCCGTCCGAAACCACGTTGATCGTGCTTACCGCGGCGCTCTCGGCGCAGTTGATCGCGCCCGAAACCGCGCGCTTCTGGCAGACGGTCACCGCGCTCGGCATGATCCTGACGCCGCTGCTGGCGCTCGCCGGCCGCCGTCTGGCACGCAGCGTCGATGTCGATGCCGCGGCCCAGCAGGAACCCGACGTGGCCGAGCGCCACGCGATCATCGTCGGCTTCGGTCGCGTCGGCCGCCTCGTGGCGGACATGCTCGCCAATCATGGCCAGGCCTATGTCGCGGTCGATTCGGATGCGGACCTGATCCGCGAGGGCCAGCGCAAGGGCTATAGCGTGATCTTCGGCGATGCCGGCCGCGCCGATGCGCTCGAACGCCTGGGAGCCGAGAACGCCACCGCCGTGATCCTGACCATGGACGAGCCGATCGCCGCGCAGCGCATCGTCAAGCGGCTACGCGGCCACTATCCCGACATGCCGATCATCTGCCGCGCGCGCGACGCGAGCCACGCCGCGCAGCTCTATCGCGCCGGGGCCAGCCACGCCGTGCCCGAGACGCTCGAAGCCTCGCTGCAGCTGTCCGAGGCCGTGCTCGTCGATCTTGGCGTCGCCATGGGCCCGGTGATCGCCTCGATCCACGAGAAGCGCGACGAGCTTCGTGCGCAGATCATGGAAGAGGGCGAGCTCGAGGAGAAGCCCAAGCTGAAGTCCACCACGCTCAGCGAACGGCTGGCCTGAGCCCCGGTTGCTCGCGGCAACCCTAGCCCGCTCCCGCGCGTATCTCCCTCACGAAGGAGATATCCGATGGCCAACAATCCGGCAGAAACGGTCGACCGCACCGACAAGAACCCCGCGCATCAGACCGGCGAGGACAAGGGCGTGATCAAGGCACCCCAGCAGACCGACGCAACCATGGCGGGCAAGGACCTGCCGCGCGGCTCCGAAAAGGAAACCCACGCGCGCAAGTGACGCGCGGTCAGTCCTTTCCACTCTTGGCGACGGCGAGGCCGAAAGGCTTCGTCGCCCGCCTGAGACGCTGCGGCTTGCCGTTGTAGTCGATATTCTCGCCGCCCTGATAGGTCGAATAGGCGAGCCCGTTACCGGCGCGCCAGACGACGAAACGTATAGGGACAGGCACGTCCCCCTCGGCGCCGGTAAAGGTCTCGGTAAAACCGAAGACGAAGCCTTTGTCACCGCGGGTGACCTCGGCGACGTGCACGTCGTTGCACCAGCCCTCGCAGAGCGCCAATTCGGCCATGTGCCTGCCAGCTTCTTCATAGAAGCGCACTTCCAGCCCACCGAGATCGCCGGTCTGCTCGGACGAGGTGACATTGCTGTAGAGCCCGGTCGGCCAGGCGGGCGCGGCCTCGCCGAAAGCCGGCGCTGCGAGAAACAGCGCCAGCACCGCGAGCGACCGCACCGTGCGGATCATCCCGCCAGGACCGCTTTGACCGCCGCGATCGCATCGGCCGCCTTGGCACCCTCGGGACCGCCACCCTGGGCCATGTCGGGACGGCCACCGCCGCCCTTGCCACCGAGGGCCTCGACCCCGGCCTTGACCAGGTCGACCGCGCTGACCTTGCCCACCAGATCCTCGGTCACGGCCGCCGCGATCGAAGCCTTACCCTCGTTGACCGCGATGATCACGGCAACGCCCGAGCCCATGCGCTGCTTCGCCTGGTCGAGCAGGCCGCGCAGCTCCTTGGCGTCGAGCCCGTCGATCACCTGGCCCGAGAATGTCACGCCGCCGACCTCTTCGTCGGCCGCCTCGGCCTTGGCACCGCCGCCACCGAGCGCCAGCGCCTTCTTGGCGTCGGCCAGTTCGCGTTCGAGCTTGCGG
>SECS01000204.1 GCA_004211435.1 Novosphingobium sp.
GACGGCCATCGGATCTGTCTTCCTCAGCGGATTTCGTAGAATTCGTATTCGATGCGCGTGCCGTCGGGACCGGGGATCAGCTTGCCCTTGCCCACGGCCTGCACCGCATTGAGCCAGGCGTAGCGTTCGTCGCCCGTCTCGAAGACCGGGGCGACGCGGGCGTGGAGCCCGTTGGCGCGGTCGGCCAGGTCGAGCCGGCCGCCGTAGGTCACGTAGATCAGCGCGTCATCGTGGGTGCGCAGGGTCATGCGCACGTCGATCGCGGCGACGGTGCCGGCGATCGACATCCAGTCGGCCGCCGCGGCGCCGGCGAGGCTCGCGGTCACGCGCTCGCCTTCGAGGCTGACCGCGCGGATGTCGCCGATCGAGCGGCCGCCGCCTACGCCATGCGGTGGCGCGACGTCGACGACGGCAGTGGCGAGCGGGATCAGTTCGATCATCTAGGGTTCCTCACTTGGCCGCGAAGCGCACGCCGGCGTCGAGCCGGATCGCCTGCGCGTTCATGTAGGTGTTGCGGCAGAGTTCGAGCGCCAGGCTGGCATATTCGTGCGGCTCGCCGAAGCGGTTGGGATAGGCGGTCATCGCCGAGAGCCGATCCTTCAGCGCCTGCGGGGCCTGGTTCATCAGCGGGGTCGAGAAAATGCCCGGCAGGATCGTGTTCACGCGAATGCCGAAGCGCGATAGGTCGCGCGCGATCGGCAGGGTCATGCCCGCGATCGCCGCCTTGCCCGCGGCATAGGCGGCCTGCCCCATCTGCCCGTCCTGCGCCGCGACCGAAGCCGTGCAGACGATGGCACCGCGTTCGCCGTCGACCGGATCGAGCGTGGCGCAACCCGCGGCGAAGCGCGTGATCGTCGCGAAAGTGCCGACCGCGTTGAGGCTCACCACGCGCGCGAACTCTGCCGTGGGAAACAGCTTCATCGCGCCGGTCTCGCGGTCCTGACTCACCGTGGTCTTGGCATTGCCGCCGCCGGCGCAGGAGACGAGGATCCGCTCCTGACCATGGGCTTCGCGTGCCTTGGCGAAGGCGGCATCGAGGCTGTCGTCGGAGAGCACGTCGGCCTGGCAGAACAGCGAACCGGTCTCGGCCGCAGCCTTCTCTCCGGCCTCGGGATTGAGATCGAAGATCGCCACCCGGACACCCGCATCGCGCAAGGCCTGCACCGTCGCCAGGCCGAGACCCGAGGCGCCGCCGGTTACCACCGCGGCCAGGCTGGAATCGATCTTCATCCTGTCATCCTCATCCTATTTCGTCGCGAACAGCGGTGGTGTTCCGCTGCCGATCTTTTGCATCTGCACCCTGGTGTGGGCGATCTTCCAGCCATCGGCGGTGCGCACGACGGTGCGGAAGTACCAGCCCATGTTCCAGGCAGCGTCCTCCGCGGCGATGAACAGGTAGTTCTGGATCGTCTCGGCGCTGTCCCCGTTCAGCGTGATCCGCATCGGTCCGCCCAGGTGCACGCCGTGCGGCGCCTTCGACAGCATGTCGCGCACCGCGTCGCGGCCCTTCAACTCGCGGCGATAGACCTCGTAGACGGTGTCCGGGGTGAACAGGTCGAGCCATTCCTCGAAGTCGTTGACCTCGAGCCGCAGGCAATATTCGTCGAGCACACGGCGCACCGCGAGTTCGTCCGCCAGCCTCTGGAATTCCGCGTCGCTCGGCATCGTCACCCCATCCTTGGCGGCAGCGATGGCAGAGGGTCCGGATGATTGCAATACGTCAGGTTCATTTAGGAACTGGTTCCGTCACCGCGATGCTTGCCCGGCGCTTACCCGGCGGCCTAGGGTGGCGGCGATGACCTTGATCGCCTCCCGCAGTCCTCGCAGCCCTTCGGCCCATGTCCGCGTCAAGCGGCCCGGCGACCGGCGCAGTCTGTCGCGCTCGGCGACGCGCGCGCTCGACGTGCTCGAACTGTTCGGACTCGAGCGCCGGCCACTGCGCGCGGTCGAAATCTCGCACACACTGGGCACCCATCCCTCGACGACCAACCAGTTGCTCAAGACGATGCTCGATTCGGGCCACCTCGCCTTCGATGCCAGGGCCAAGACCTATCTGCCCTCGCCGCGGCTCGCCGAGTTCAGCGCCTGGATCATGGCGAGCTACGGCGCCGACGGCCGCCTGCGTGACCTGATCGAGGCGGTCCATGCGGCGACGGGCATGACCGTGACGATCTCGACACCCAACGACCTGTTCATGCAGCTGATCGACTGCACCGTGGCTTCGGGCGAGCGTGGCGAGCGCGGGCTGTCGGTTTCGGTCTTCGGTTCGGCGATCGGCAGCGCCTACCTCGCTTCGCTCGACGACGACGAAGTGCTGCGCCTGGCCGACCGCGCGCGGGTGCCGGCGGGCGACATGCCCGGCGTGCTTCAGGACCTCGCGCAGATCCGCCTGGCCGGCTTCGCCGACGGTGCCACCGCCGGATCGGACTACTGGTCGCTGGCCATGCCGCTGCCGCTGCGCGCGCTGCAGGTGCCGACCGTGCTCGGCCTTGCGGGAAGCGCGGCGCAGGTGCGCGAGCGGCTCGGGGAGTTGCATGTGATCATGCGCGAGGCCGTGGCCAATTGGGCGCCGCTGGAGGAGTAAAATGAGATCCTCCCCTGCAAGTCCGAAGGACTGACGGAGGGGTGTAACCGCCAGCGGGGACACCCCTCCACCACCGGACTTCGCCCGGCGGTCCCCCTCCCCCAAAGGGGGAGGATCGATAGTCAGGCCTTCAGCAGCTCGTTCTTCTGCCACAGCGCGCTGGTCTCGGTCTGCTTGGCGGTCTCGGCGATCTGCGCCTCGAGCCCCGCGGCCACGCGGTGCGCGCCGCGCTTCTTCAGCTCGGGAATGACCTTGGTCCCCAGCAGCTCGATCGACTTCATGATCGCGTCGTGCGGCAGGTAGCCGAAGTTGAGGTAGCAGAGCAGCTGGTCGACCCCGGCCTCTTCATAGCGCAGCAGCTTCTGCAGGCACTCGTCGGGCGTTCCGACGATGACCATGTCCTCGCGGTCGAATTCCTCGATATCGAACTCGCCGCGCGCGCGGCTTTCGAGCAGCGGGAAGGCCTGCGCCTGCTGTTCGGGTGTCAGGTGCGCCATTTCCCACTTGAGGTGGAATTCGGCGATGCCCTTGTACCACCACCACATCGACTCCCAGAGCCGGTTGGTACCGAAGGTGTCGCGGCTCTCGGCGCAGTGGACCAGCGTATAGACGCCGACCTTGTTGGTGTGGACGCCGGTCAGCGGCGTCGCGGTCTTCTGCGCCTCGCGGTAGGTGTCGATAACCTGCCTGAGCTTGTCGAGCGGCTGCATGATCGAGAAGCACAGCAGGCCGCAGCCGTTCTCGCCCGCCATCGTCGCCGAGCTCTCGGTCGAGGCCGCCATCCAGGCCGGCGGATGCGGATACTGGTAGGGCTTGGGCGTGACCATCCGCTTGGGGAACTTGAGGTACTCGGAATCCTCTTCGTAGTATTCCTGGTCCCACATGCCGACGACGGTCTTGGCCGCCGCCTTCATCTTTTCCTTCGAGTTGGGGATGTCGACGCCAAAGGCGATCTGCTCCATCGGCGTCGAGCGGCCCATGCCCCAGATCGCGCGGCCGCGCGACAAGAGGTCCACCGTCGCGACCTTCTCGGCGATGCGCGCGGGGTGGATGAATTCGTGCGGCATCAGGCTGACGCCGAAGCCCAGCTTGATCCGTTCGGTGATCTGCGAGAGCGCGCCGAGCACGACCTCGTTGCACGGCATGTGGCTGCGGTTCTCGCGGAAATGGTGCTCGACCAGCCAGACCGCCTCGAAGCCCAGCTTGTCGGCCAGGACGATCTGCTCGATGTTGTCGCGATAGACCTGGCGCTCGGCCGAGCGCTGGCCCCAGGGGTGCTCGCCCGCCCAGGGCTGGGGCACGTCGAATTCGTAAAGCAGGCCGAGTTCCATCGCCGAAATCCTCTCTTCGCGTCGTTTGCTAAGCGAAGGAATACGAGCGCGGATCGGCCCGCGGCAATCGCGGGCCGGCAAATCCGTATTTACGCAGGCGCGCGCAGATCGCGGAAGAAGCTGCGGATGTCGGCGACCAGCAGATCGGGCACTTCCATCGGCGCGAAATGGCCGCCCTCGGGCAGACGCGTCCAGTGTTTGAGGTTGTAGTAGCGCTCGGCCCACTTGCGCGTCGGCACGGTCAGTTCGGCCGGGAGGATCGGGATGCCGACCGGTGCCTCGACCACGGGCGTGCGGTCGTGCGACGGCGTCCAGGGGTTGTGCGCAGCCTCGTAATAGTAGCGCGCCGAGGTGTGGTAGCTCTCGGTCACCCAGTAGAGCATGACCGTGTCGATCAGTTCGTCCTTGGTGAAGCGGCTTTCGACATCGC
>SECS01000068.1 GCA_004211435.1 Novosphingobium sp.
CCCCAGCAGATGATCCCGTGCCCAGCGAGCATCACGCCCTCGAGCCCCGGATTGGCCGCGACATAGTCGCGCAGCTGGACGCCGAGCGTATAGCCTGGGCGCTTCCACGGCAGCCAGCCGATCTTGCCGCCCCAGATCTCGCGCGTCGCTGCCTCGCCGCCGGAGCTCGCGGCCAGCGCGATGATCGCGTCGGGGTGGACGTGGTCGACGTGGTCGAAAGGCAGCAGCGAATGCAGCGGCGTATCGATCGAGGCCGCGCGGCCGTTCAGGTTGAACGTGCAGTGCGGGAGGTAGCCGACCATCTTGTCGTCGTCGCCCGGGCCCGCGTAGTGCGCCTCGAGCGAGAGCAGCCTGTCCTGATAGAGCGTCGCGAAACCGTCGAGCTTCATCGAGCCGATATCGCCGCCCGAACCCTTGACCCACAGCACTTCGACGACCTTGCCGCTCAGCGGATCCACCTCGGACAGCTTGGCCGAGGTGTTGCCGCCGCCGAAATTGGTCACGGTCAAGTCCGAGCCGAGCAGGTTCGAGCGATAGAGCAGCAGTTCGGCTGGCGACAGGCTCGCGGCCAGCGCATCGTCCCAGCGGGTGGATGGAACAGCGAAAGGGATGGCGGCTTGGGACGGCACGGTCAGGACGTTCATGCTAGGGCGGTAGCGATTTTGCCTTGTGCAATCAATCTCTTTCGATAACAAACAATCATAAACGCGCATTGAGGAGCCAAATTGAGCGAAGCTTTCGCCATCGTCGTCGATATCGGCAAGACCATGAGCAAGGTCACGCTGTGGTCGCGCGCGGGCAGGCTGCTCGACCGACAAGTGCGCGCCAATGCCGTGGTCGAGCAGGACGGATTGCGTCGGCTCGACGTGGCGGGGATCGGCGACTGGCTGGTCGAAACGCTGGCCCGCCATGCCGGTCAACCGATCGCGTACCTGATCCCGGTGGGTCACGGCGCAGGTGTCGTCGGTCTGCGAGACGGCGCACTGGCCTTTGCGCCGCTAGACTACGAGCAGGCGATCCCCGAGACCGTGCTCGCCGCCTATCGCCGCCAGCGCGATCCTTTCGCGATCACGGGCTCGCCGGCCCTGCCAGACGGGCTCAACCTTGCGGCCCAGCTGGACTGGCTCGAAGCGCGCAATCCCGCCACGCTCGACGGCGCGACGCTGCTGCCTTGGGCGCAATACTGGGCCTGGTTCCTCTCGGGCCGCGCGGTCAGCGAAGTGACCAGTCTCGGTTGTCACAGCGACCTCTGGGATCCGTCGCGGCAGGGCTTCGCGCCAATGGCCGAGCGGCGCCGCTGGGCAGCGCGCTTTGCCCCGATGGCCGCGGCCGGCGATGCAATCGGCCCCCTGCGCCCCGAACTGGCCGCGCGCACCGGCCTGCCCGCAACGGCCAAAGTGCTCGCCGGGCTGCACGATTCGAACGCGGCGCTGCTGGCCGCGCGCGGCTTCGCCGAGATCGCCGAGAACGAGGCGACGGTGCTGTCGACGGGCACCTGGTTCATCGCCTTACGAACGCCCGGGCGCGATTCGGCCGAACCCCTGGCGCTGGCCGACCTGCCCGAGGCGCGCGACTGCCTGGTCAATGTCGACGTCCATGGCCGCCCCGTGCCCTCGGCGCGCTTCATGGGCGGGCGCGAGATCGAGACGCTGATCGAATTCGACACGCGTCGCATCGACATCAAGCCCGATCAGCCGGCGCTGCTCGCCGCCGTGCCCGCAGTGCTCGCCACCGGCGCGATGATGCTGCCGACACTCGCGCCGGGCTGCGGCCCCTTCCCCGACGCCCGGCCGCGCTGGATCGCCGAGCCCGACGATCCCTTCGAACGCCGCGCCGCAGCCTCGCTCTATGCCGCGCTCGTCGCCGACGTGTCGCTCGACCTGATCGGTGCGCACGAGTGCCTGCTGGTCGAAGGCCGCTTCGCCGAGGCCCAAGTCTTCGTCCGCGCGCTGGCGGCGCTGCGGCCGGGGACCACAGTCTATACGGCCAATGCCCACAACGACGTGTCGTTCGGCGCGCTGCGGCTGGTCGATCCGCAGTTGCGCCCCCAGGGCTCGCTCTCGCGGGTCGCGCCGCTGGCCGGCAACCTCGACGCCTATCGCGCGCGCTGGCGCGCCGCGATCGCCGCATAGCCCGGCCATGGATTTCCCGGCATATCCCGGCCATAGGCTTTTGTGCGCAGCACGGCGCGGCCTGATCGTGCGACCGGGATTCGAACAATGCACGCCGAACAACGCGAACGCCTGATCCTCGAAGCGATCGAAGCCACCGGCTTCATCGCCTATCGCGATCTCGAAGCGCGGCTCGACGCATCGCCCGCGACGATCCGCCGCGACCTGACCCGACTGGAAAAGGCGGGCGCCATCGTTCGCGTCCATGGCGGCGCCAAACCCGCGACCGAGGCGAAGAACGGCCGCACCGGCTTGGCCGGCACGCCGTTCGAGCAATCGATCACCCAGAATCTCGCGCAGAAGCAGGCGATCGGCCGCGCCGCCGCCGCGCTCTGCGAGCCGGGCGAGGCGGTGATGATCGACGGCGGCACGACGACCTTGCAGATGTGCCCGCATCTCGACGGGCTCGACCTGCAGGTCCTGACCAATTCGCTGCACATCATCGACGCGCTGCTGCCGCAGGCGGGCACGCGGCTGCTCGTGCCCTCAGGGGTGATCTTCCGCGAGCAGAACATCATTCTCGCCCCCGCCGGCGAGGAATCGATGCCGCGCTTCCACGCGCCCAAGCTGTTCATGGGCGCGGCGACGGTCGGACCACAGGGGGTGATGCAGCAGGACGTCATCCTCGTCGCCGCCGAACGACGGCTGATCGACCGCGCCGAGAGACTGATTCTGCTGATCGACAGCTCGAAGTTCAACACCGCGGCCGGGGCGATCGTCTGCGCGCTCGACGAGGTAGACGTCATCGTCACCGATGCCGGCATCCCTGCGGACATGGCTGAAATCGTGCGGAAATCCGGGGTCGAGCTGATCATCGCAGACTGATCTTGCGGAACCGCACGCTCATCGCGCTTGCACTCCGGCCTCGATGCGATAAAACGAACGATATCGTTCGATAAAGATTCCGCGTGCGGGCCGATGAGGTCCAGTGGCGGTCGCCCAGAGGATAGCCGGCTCGTGACATTCCGTCGTTCCATCATTGTCGTCGTCGCATCGACGCTTTTCGCCATGCCCGCGGTCGCCGCCGACAAGCCCGATGGCGAGGCGGTGTTCCGCCAGCGCTGCCAGTCGTGCCACGGCACGCCGCAGCGTCCTTCGCCGCTCGGGCCGAACCTGACCGGCGTGGTCGGGCGCAAGGCGGCGGCGACGCCCTTCGCCTATTCGCCCGCGCTCAAGGCTTCGGGTCTGACCTGGAACCGGGCGACGCTCGACCGCTTCCTGACCGCGCCCGGACGCGCCGTTCCGGGCACGCGGATGGTCATCAGCCTGACCGATCCGGCGCAACGCGCGGCCGTGCTCGACTACCTCGCCTCGCGACGCTGACGGCAAGCGGGGAAGGACATGGCGAGAAAAATCCTGCGCTGGGTGCTTTGGGCCCTGCTCGCGCTGCTGGTCCTGTTCGCGATCCAGATCGCGCGCAACTGGGACACGATCCAGCGCACGATGCTCGGCGGTCTGCACGTCTACGAGACCACGCCCCCGCCGCTCCCCGCCGAGATCAAGCGGCCCGCGATCCTGATTTTCTCCAAGACAAACGGCTTCCGCCACGAGGAGGCGATCCCCGCGGCCAATGCGCTATTCGCCAAGATGGCGGCAGACCGGGGCTGGGGCCATTTCCAGACCGAAAACGGCGCCACCTTCGACCCGACGATCCTGTCGCGCTTCGACGCGATCGTGTTCAACAACGTCAGCGGCGACGTGTTCACGCCCAAGCAGCGCGAGGCGCTCAAGGGCTTCATCGAGAACGGCGGCGGCTTCGTCGGCGTGCACGGCGCTGGCGGCGATTTCTCCTACGACTGGAAATGGTACGTCGATCACCTGATCGGCGCGCAGTTCACGGGCCATCCGCTGAACCCGCAATTCCAGCGCGCGACGGTCGACGTCGCCGACCCCACGCATCCGGCGACGCAGGGCCTGCCCAAGGCCTGGCAGCGCACCGACGAATGGTATTCGTTCGACAAGGCCGTGGGCGCGCCCGACTATCACGTCCTGCTGACGCTCGACGAGCGGACCTATCCGAACAAGAAGATCATGGGCCGCGACATCGCCATGGGCGCGAACCATCCGATCGCCTGGTGGCACTGCAGTGGCAAGGGCCGCGTGCTCTATTCGGCGATGGGCCACCAGGCCGGCGCTTATGCCGAGCCCGAATATCGCGCGATGCTGACGAATGCCGTTGGCTGGGCGTTGAACGGCAGCGAATGCGGCGCCAATCCGGCGCAGAAGGCAGGTGTCAAGTGAGCCCCATTCGCTACGGCATGATCGGCGGCGGCCAGGGCGCCTTCATCGGCGGCGTCCACCGGACCGCCGCGGCGATCGCCGGCAACTGGCAGCTCGTCGCCGGCGCGCTATCCTCGACCCCCGCGAAGGCCATCGCCTCGGCCGCTGAGATCGGCCTGCCCGCCGAACGCAGCTACGGCTCCTGGGCCGAGATGCTCGAACGCGAAGCGGCGCTGCCCGCCGGCCAGCGGATCGAGGCGGTGGCGATCGTCACCCCCAACCACATGCACGCGCCGCCCGCGATTGCCGCGATGGAGGCCGGCTTCGACGTGATCATCGACAAGCCGCTCGCCGACAGCCTCGAGAACGCGCGCGCGATCATCGATGCCGCCGCGCGCACCGGCCGCAGTATCGCGGTGACGCACACCTATACCGGCTATCCGCTGGTCAAGCTCGCGCGCAAGCTCATCGCTGGCGGGGCGTTCGGCGCGGTGCGCCGCGTCATGGTCAAGTACGTGCAGGACTGGCTGTCGCGTCCCGAGGACCTGATCGACAACAAGCAGGCCGCCTGGCGCGTCGATCCCGCACAGTCGGGCCAGGCCGGTGCCTTTGGCGACATCGGCACCCACGCCGCCAACCTCGTCGAATTCATCACCGGCGAGCGCATCGCGCAGATCTGCGCCGAACTCACCATGCTGCCCGGACGCCGCATCGACGACGACGGTGCCGCGCTGTTCCGCCTCTCGGGCGGCGGCAAGGGCACCCTGACCGCGAGCCAGGTCTGCGTCGGCGACATGAACGACCTGGCGATCGACGTCTATTGCGACGAGGCCGGGCTACACTGGCGCCAGGAGCAACCCAACACCCTCACGATCAAGCGTCGCGACCGGCCCGACGAAGTCCACCACGCAGGCGCCAACCGCGCCTATGTCCCCGGCGATATTCTCGCGATCCAGCGCACGCCGGGCGGCCATCCCGAAGGCTATCTCGAAGCCTTCGCCAACATCTACCGCGCCTTTGGCGAACAGATCCGAAGCGGTCCGGTCGCCGGCGCCGATCCCGGCTATGCGACGATGGACGACGCCCTCTCGGGCATGAACTTCCTGCGCGCCGCGCTCCAGTCCAGCCGCGACGGCGCGGTCTGGACCGATCTCTGAAAGGACTGCACATGAAGGGTCCCGCGATCTTCCTCGCCCAGTTCGCCGGTGACGAGGCGCCGTTCAACTCGCTCGACGCGATCACCAAGTGGGCGGGCTCGCTCGGCTACAAGGGTGTGCAGATCCCCACCTGGGACAGCCGCCTGTTCGATCTGGAAAAGGCCGCCGAGAGCCAGGACTACGTCGACGAGGTCAAGGGCATCTGCGCGCAGAACGGCGTGGAGGTGACCGAGCTTTCGACCCACCTCCAGGGCCAGCTCGTCGCGTCGCACCCGGCCTTCGACGTGCAGTTCGACGGATTCGCACCGCCGCAGTTCCACGACAACGTCGCGGCGCGCACCGACTGGGCGATCGGCCAGCTCAAGCTCGCCGCCAGGGCCAGCCGCCGCTTCGGCGTGACGAGCCACGCGACGTTCTCGGGCGCGCTGCTGTGGCACACGGTCTATCCCTGGCCGCAGCGTCCCGCGGGCCTGGTCGAGGAAGGCTTTGCCGAGCTCGCGCGCCGCTGGAAGCCGATCCTCGACGTGTTCGACGAGAACGACGTCAACGCCTGCTACGAGCTGCACCCGGGCGAGGACCTCCACGACGGCGTGACCTTCGAGCGCTTCCTCGAAGCGGTCGGCAACCACCCGCGCGCCAACATCCTCTACGATCCGTCGCACATGGTGCTGCAGCAGATGGACTACCTGGCGTTCATCGACATCTACCACGAGCGGATCAAGGCGTTCCACGTCAAGGACGCCGAGTTCCGCCCGACCGGCCGCGCCGGCGTCTACGGCTCGTACTCGGGCTGGGTCGATCGGCCCGGCCGCTTCCGCTCGCTCGGCGACGGCCAGATCGACTTCTCGGCGATCTTCTCCAAGCTGACGCAGTACGGCTACGACGGCTGGGCCGTGCTCGAGTGGGAATGCGCGCTCAAGCATCCCGAACAGGGCGCCGCCGAAGGCGCGCCGTTCATCGCCAAACACATGATCCGAAGGGCCGAAAAGGCCTTCGACGACTTTGCCGGCACCGGCGCGGACAAGGCGCTGATCGACAGGGTGCTCGGCCTCAGCTGAAGAAAACAAGAACGGGAGGGGACGACATGGATAAGACAGAGGCCGGCGACGGCTATGACCGCAGATCACTGTTCTGGATCTGCACTTTGCTGGTCTTCACCGCGGCGCTGTCGTTCTCGATCCGCACGGGCGCTTCCGGCGCGATCAAGGCGGCGCTGCTCGACGGCCCGGCCCCGCTCCATTCGGGCGAAATGATCGCCGCCGCGCTGGGCAACGCCTTCCTCGGCTTCGCACTGAGCCTGCTGGCGATCAGCCCGCTGCTCGACATGATCGGCGCCAAGCGCGTCGTGCTGTTCTCGTCCGCCTGCTTCATCCTCGGCCCCGGCCTGATCCTGCTCTCGCCCGAGATGAGCGGGATCGACGCGGTTTATCGCATGCTCAATATCGGCATGGTCGTCTGCGGGCTCGGCTGGGGTGCGATGGAAGCCTCGGTCAACCCGGTCACGGCGGCGCTCTATCCCGACGACAAGACCCACCGGCTCAACACGCTCCATGCCTGGTGGCCAGCCGGCCTGATCGTCGGTGGGCTGCTGTCGGTCTTGCTACTGAGCCAGCTGGAACTGCCTTGGCAGGCCACGGTCGCGCTGATCCCCGCGCCGGCGATCGCCTGCGCGCTCTTCGCACTGCGCCAGCCCTTTCCCAAGACCGAGAGCAGCGCGATGGGCGTGCCGTTCACGCAGATGATCGCCGAGCCGTTCAAGCGGCCGAGCTTCTGGATCTTCCCCGCGATCATGTTCCTGACCGCATCGGCCGAGCTCGCGCCGGGTTCGTGGGTCGACATCGCGCTGACGCAGACCGTGGGCATGCCGGGCATCCTCGTGCTGGTCTACGTCTCGGCGATCATGTTCGTCATGCGCCACTTCGCCGGCGCGCTCGAAAAGCGTTTCTCCGATATCGGCCTGCTGTTCTTCTCGACCGTGCCCGCGGCGATCGGGCTCTACGGGCTGTCGATCGCATCGTCGCCGCTCACCGCGCTACTGGCCGCGACGCTCTGGGCCTTCGGGGTCTGCTTCCTGTGGCCGACGATGCTTGCCGCAGCCTCGCGCAGGTTCCCGCGCGGCGGCTCGTGGTCGATCGGCATCGTCGGCTTCGCCGGCGCCATGGCGATCTATTTCGTCCTGCCGCAGATCGGCGCGATCTACGACCGCGCCAAGCTCGACAAGGCCGGCGGCGAAAGCGCCTTCGCGGCGCTGCAGCCCGGACCCGAGCTCGGTCAGGTTCTCGCCTATGCCGCCGAGCAGTCGTTCCAGGCGATCGCGGTGATCCCGCTCGTCCTTTTCGTCATCTTCGGCGCGGTCTGGCTGGCCGAACGCCGGTCGCGCGCGATCACCCGCACCAACTCCGTGGAGCCTGCAGAATGAAAATCGGCATCAACCTGCTGCTGTGGACGGGCCACGTCACCCAGGAGCACCACGGTATCCTCAAGGCGCTCAAGGCCACCGGCTTCGATGGGGTCGAAGTCCCGGTGTTCGACGTGAGCGATGTCGGCCACTACCGCGATCTTGCCAAGGTGCTCGACGAGATCGGGCTCGAACGTACGGTCGTCGCGATCATTCCCGACGAGGCGCACAGCCCCATCTCGGCCGACGCCGCGGCGCGGCAGGGCGCGGTCGATCACCTCAAGCGCGTGATCGACTGCTCGGCCGCGCTCGGCGGCGAGATCGTCGCCGGCCCCTGGTTCCAGCCGCTCGGCGTGTTCACCGGCGAGAAGCCGAGCGAGGCCGAGCTCGACCGCTGCGCCGAGGTCCACCGCCAGGTCCTGCCGGTGATGCGCGCGGCGGGGATCACCCCCGGCCTCGAACCGCTCAACCGCTTCGAGGCGCACCTGCTCAACACCTGCGACCAGGCGATCGCCTATGCCGAGCGCGTCGGAGAGGGCGGCATCGGCATTCTCTACGACACCTTCCACGCCAATATCGAGGAGAAGGACCCACTGGCCGCGCTCCACGCGCTCCACGCCTCGGGCCAGCTCAGCCATGTCCACATCTCGGAGAACGATCGCGGCACGCCGGGGCGCGGCCACGCGCCGATCCGCGAGACGATCCACGCGCTCAAGGCGCTCGGCTACGATGGTTGGCTGACGATCGAGGCCTTCGGCCGCGGCGTGCCCGACCTTGCCGCGGCGACGCGCGTCTGGCGCGATTTCTTCGCGAGCGAGGAAGAGGTCTACACCGAGGGCTTCGACCTCATCCGCCGCGCCTGGCAAGAGGTCTAGGCGCGCAGTTGCGCCAGGAACGCGTAGCCCTTGCGCGCCGCTTCGATGCGCGGGATCGCAAAGGGCGGCTCCTGCTCGACGTAGAAGTGGCGCACGCCGGCCGCGTGCGCGGCTGGCAGGATCTTCGCCCAGTCGAGCGTACCCGATCCGACTTCGGCCGGCTTCATCGACAGCGCGAAATTGGTCGCGTTGCCCGCCGCCACGTCCTTGACGTGAAGCTGCGCCACGCGGCCGCGGTGCCTGCGCAGGAACGCGGCGGGATCGAGCCCGGCCGTCGCGACCCAACCGACGTCTACTTCGAAATGGACTGCGGCGGGATCGGTCTCCTTGACCAGGATGTCCCAACCCGTGGTCTCGCCGCCAGTCTTATCGGTGATTTGCGCAAATTCCATGTTGTGGTTGTGATAACCGAGCGCCACGCCGAGCGGCCTCAGGGCCGCACCCTTCTCGTTGAGCTGCGCGGCGGTGCGGCGCCAATGATCGGCGCCCGCCTCTGCGAAAGTGCGGCCGATCGTCGCCTGCATCGCCTCGCCCGGCCGCGGCCGGAAGTTGTCGGGAAACGGCGCGATCGGCAGGGCCGCACGCTTGGCACCGAGCGCGCCGAGCGCATCGGCGATCTCCGCCGGAGCACTGCCGAGCGTGAGCCCAGCCCCGCCCATGCCGCGCATCACCGGCGGGATATGCAGGCTGCTGATCGCCAGACCGGCCTTGTCAGCGGCCGCACGCAGATCGGCGGGCTTACGGTTGTAGAGGCTGGGCAGCTCTATCTCGCGATAGCCGATCGCCGCGATCTGCGCGAAAGTGGCGTCGATGTCGCGCCCCGCCTCGTCGCCCAGGGTATAGACCTGCAAGCCTATGGGCAGCCCGACGCGTTGAAAGAAGGTTCGCCCCTTGGCCGCAAGCGCGGTCCCTTCGAACATGGCGAAAGCTCCCGTTGCGGCCATGCCCGCGAGCAGCGAACGACGGCTGACTGCCTGGACCATTAGACTTTTCCTCACCCGACTTGTTGCGGTTGCTCAACGAATACCGATCGCGGGATAACGCAGCAACAGGTAATCGAACGATCTAGTTCGTTTTCTCTTGTAGGCCTCGCTGCCCGGGCTTATGCCACGGCAAAACACACGGGATGGGAAAGGCCAGACATGACGACAACCAGCATGGATCGGCGGTCGCTGCTCGAAGGCGCGCTGCTGCTTCTGGGCGTGACCGCGACCGCGGGCTTCAGCCCCGATGCCTTCGCGAAGGCGGCGGCCAGCCCCAAGCCATCGCTCCCGGCGGGCGACTTCGCGCTGCTGAGCGCGGTTGCGGACACGATCATTCCCCGGACCGATACGCCCGGCGCGGTCGACGCGCGCGTTCCCGCCAAGTTCGACGCCCTGCTGGTCAACTGGGCCGCGCCCAAGCGCCGCACCGAGCTGACCGGGGCGCTCGCCACGATCGACCGCCTGGCGCGCGAAAAGACGGGTCAGGGCTTCGTCGCGCTGACGCCCGAGCAGCGCAAGGAACTGCTCGTCGCCCACGACGTCGCGGCGCTCAAGCCGGTGCCGCGGACCGACAAGCTCACGGGCATGCAGGCGATGATGGCCGGCCCGGCCGTTGCCGATCCCGGCTATGCCAAGCTCAAGGAGCTGATCGTCGTGCTCTACTACTATTCGGAAGAGGCCCTGACCACCGAGCTGACTTACGAGCATTCGCCCGGCGACTGGACCCCGTCGATCAAGGTGACCCCCGAGACCCGCGCCACCGGCGGGTTGGGCATGTTCTGAGGAGGCTATGACGATGTTCGATGCAATCGTGGTCGGCTCCGGCATGAGCGGCGGCATGTCCGCCAAGGAACTCTGCGAGCGGGGGCTCAAGGTCCTCGTCATCGAGCGCGGGCGCAAGCTCGTGCACGGCGAATCCTACACCGACAATCTTCAGCCCTGGGAAGTGCCCAACGCCGGCATGGTGCCCGAGGAGGATCTGGCGCGGCACTACAAGATTCAGGGCCATTCGTTCATCCAGGGGGCGACGCAGCAGTATTGGGTCAAGGACGACGAGCACCCTTACGTCACCCCCGAGGACAAGCCGTTCGACTGGATCCGCGGCTATCACCTGGGCGGCCGTTCGATCATGTGGGGGCGCCAGTCCTACCGCCTCTCGGCGCAGGACTTCGAAGCCAACGCCAAGGACGGCCACGGTTCGGACTGGCCCATCCGCTATGACGACCTTGCGCCTTGGTATTCACACGTCGAGAAGTTCATCGGCGTCGCCGGCTCGAAGGAAGGCCTGCCGCAGCTGCCCGACGGCGATTTCCTGCCCGCCTTCGCGCTCAACGACGGCGAGCTGCAGTTCAAGGCGGCGATCGAGAAGGCCTTCCCCGGCCGCAAGGTGATCCCCGGCCGCACCGCCAACCTGTCGCAGGCGCAACCGCACCACGAGGAGCTGGGTCGCATGACCTGCCAGGCGCGCTCGCTCTGCGACCGCGGCTGCACCTATGGCGCCTATCATTCGAGCCTGTCCTCGTCGCTGCCGGCCGCCGATCGCACGGGCAACCTGACGATCGTCACCGATGCGATCGTCCATTCGCTGGTCCACGATCCGAAGACCGGCAAGGTCAGCGGCGTGCGCGTGATCGACAGCAACACCAAGGCGGGCAAGACCTACGAGGCGAAGGTCGTCTTCCTCAACGCCTCGACGATCGGCACGGCGCAGATCCTGCTCAACTCGAAATCGGCGGCCATGCCGCGCGGGCTCGCCAATGGCTCAGACATGGTCGGCCGCAACCTGATGGATCACCTGTTCGCGCTTTCGGTGGCGGGTCTGCTGCCGAACGGCCCCAAGGACAGCTTCTATCATGGTCGCCGTCCGACCGGGCTCTACATCCCACGCTTCCGCAACGTCACCGAACCGGGCGAAGGCTTCCTGCGCGGCTACGGCTATCAGGGCGGGGTTTCGCGCATGAGCTGGCGCGCGGGCATCGGCCAGCCCGGGATCGGCGCCGAGCTCAAGGCGCGTACGCGCAAGCTCGGCCCGTGGTTCACCTATATCTCGGGCTTCGGCGAGATGCTGCCCAACCCCGAGAACCGCGTGACCCTGAGCACCAGCAAGGTCGATCAGTGGGGGATCCCGCTCGTCGAGGTGAACTGCGCGCACGGTCCGAACGAGCAGAAGATGGCCAAGCAGATACTCGACGACGGCAAGGCCATGATCCAGGCCGCCGGCGGTTTCGTCGTCAGCACCGCGACCGAACCCGGCACGCCGGGCCTGGGCATCCACGAGATGGGTACCGCCTGCATGGGCAAGGATCCCAAGACCTCGGTCCTCAACAAGTTCAACCAGGCCCATGAGGTGCCCAACCTGTTCATCACCGACGGCGCGGCGATGGCATCGAGCGGTTGCCAGAATCCCTCGCTCACCTACATGGCGCTGAGCGCGCGGGCCGCCCACCATGCCGTGGAATTCCTGCGCGAGGGCAAGATCTAGGAGCAGACGATGGTGCAGCCGGCCGATCAGTCGACCGACGCGTCCGGCAAGCCGGCGCCGAGCCGGCGCGGCCGTCCGACGGCCGAGCGTGTCGCCGCGATCGACGCCGAGATCCGGGCTGCTGCGCTCGAACTGTTCGTCGAGCTGGGCTTCGAGGCCGCGAGCATGGACGCCATCGCCGCCGCGGCGAAGGTTTCCAAGGGCACGCTCTATGCGCGCTACGAGAGCAAGGAGCCGCTGTTCCGCGCGATTCTCGAGCAGCAGCTCGAGGAATGGGGCCAGCGGTCCTCGGCGCAGACCCGACCCGTTCCGGAAGACCTGGAAGCGCGCCTGCGCCAGTACGCGCGTGCGATCGTCAAAGTGCAGAGCTGGCCCGAATTTCGCCGGATCGCGACGCTGCTGACAGAATCCGCTCGCGCCTTTCCCGATCTGGCGCGCGAATGGGACGAGATCATCACCCGGCGCTCGGTCGAAGCCCTGCAGCGCGACATGGCCGCCTATGGCGATCCCCATATCGACTGGAGCTTCTTCGCCCAGCTGTTCCACTCGGCGATATCGGGCTGGCACCGCGCCGAGAGCGGTCAGCGCCATGTCGAGGACGAAGAGATCGTCGCTTTCTCCGACAAGGTGATCGACGTCATCCTGGCTTCGATCGGCTCGGTTCCCGTGGACCCTGCGCTGCCGTCCTGATTGGCTTCAGCGCCGGCTGAGCAGGTCCGCCAGCATCGTGAGCGCCTCACTCGCCGGTGCCGGCTTGGCGCTGTGCGGCACCGCGGCATAGCGCTCGGGCAGGCCGTCGGCATCGTGGCCCGTGGTCAGCACGAAAGGCACGTCCCGCTCGATCAGGCGATCGGCGACGGGATAGACCAACTGCTTCTGCAGTTCGACGTCGAGAATGGCGGCATCGACCGGCGTCGTGGCCAGGATCTCCAGCGCCCCTTCGACCGAAGCAACCGGGCCAACCACCCGCGCGCCGGCCTCTTCGATCTCGTCGACCATCGCCATCGACAGCAGTGGTTCGTCCTCGACGATCAGAATCCGCACTCCGCGGAGCACGTCGATATCCTTTTGCCTCATGTCATTCCCGCGCCCGTTTGCCCCTGCTTAGGGATCATGCGCGCATGCGACATTAATCTGTGTTGCCTTGCCAGAGAAAAAACGTCGGTATCGCTGGCGATCGCTAGAGCCTCTCGCGAAAGTCGAAGCGGTGCGGAGGATCGAGTTCGGTACGCCCGAGCAGGGTGAACACATATTCGCGATCGGCGTCTCCGAGCCGCGCCAGCCAGTATTCGGCGAGCTTCACTGCGCCTTCCCATTCCTCGACCGAGGCGAAGCGCTCGGATGGCGCGGCATCGGCGAGTTGCGGGATCGGTCCGCGTCGCAGGTGCGAGTGTTCGAGCCGGCGGACGTGACGGCGCCCGTGGCGATCGATCTCGAGCCGGCCGCCCAGACGCTCGAACAGCGTCGCCACGAAAAGCGCCAGATCGCGATGATCTGCAAGCGCTGCATCCCTGCCTTCCGGCAATCTGTCTCGATTCATGATCCCGCGACCCCTCGCAAAGTGAACCCACTCATCCCATCACGAATCCGTAACAAAATGCCTGCGACGTCAATGCGGTGTCCCGCAGTTCACCGCATTTCCGCTTTGCCGTTCCGCAGAACGTGTGGACGGAACTTTCGTCGGGTCCTCGCGGTTGATCGGACATGACCAAAGCGAAACCGACGAAGGCGATCGACAAGGTGATCGGCAAGGTGATCGGCAAGGTCCAGCGCGCGCTCGGCGAGCTCACCGGACGGCCCGACCTGGTGATCGAGGGCGAGGCGCGCGATACCGGCTTGCCGCGCGAGGACGATACCGCACCCGCGCCTCCGCCTAAGCCCCGCTAAAGCCTGTCCCGATCCGGGGTACCCGGCCACGCGACGGGCAAGCCGGCGCTTTCCAAGTGCCTAGCGATCGCTTAACCTTGCCGCATGACGCGGGGCAATCTGGACTGGACGATCGAGACGCGCGAGGGCCTTCGCCTGATCGCCCCGATCGGTCGCGTGGACGAGACGACCGCCACCGAATTCGCCGAACGCCTGGCGCAGGAGATCGGCGGCGCCGCGGGCGATGGCCTGACCCGCCTGGCGATCGACCTCGCCAGCATCGACTACATGTCGTCGCGCGGGTTACGCGGGCTGACTCTGGCGCAGCGCCAGTCGGCCGATAGCGGCATCACCATCGTGCTCGCGCGGCCCAACCAGATCATGCGCGAGATCCTGGCGATCAGCCGCTACGACAAGGTTTTCCAGGTCTTCGACGACATCGATGACGTTTGAACCGCACGGGGGGCACTCGCAGGCGGCCAGTCACAGTCAGGAGGGGGGATGAAAGTCCGGTTCTGGGGTACGCGCGGCTCGCTGCCGGTGGCGCAGAAGGCCGCGGCCATTCGCGACAAGATCGCCGCCGCGCTCGTCGCGGCCGACGGACGCCGCTTTTCCGACCTCGACGAGGCGCGCGCCTTCGCCGACGACGAACTCGAATTCGCGGTCAGCGGCACCTATGGCGGCGCGACGAGCTGCGTCGAGGTCGAGGCCGGCCCGGAAGACGGGGAACAGGCATTCATCCTCTGCGACCTGGGCAGCGGCGCGCGCGAGTTCGGGCTCGACGCCATGGGTCGCTGTGCCCGCGGCCACGCGCGCGTCTATCACCTGTTCATGTCCCACTTCCACTGGGACCATATCATGGGATTCCCCTTCTTCGTGCCGGTGTTCGACCCCGAAACGAAGATCGTCATCCATTCGGGCCATGCCGATGCCGAGGAGGCACTGCGCCGGCAGCAGGAGGAAATCTCCTTCCCCGTCGCCTTCGACTGGCTGCGCGCGCAGATCAGCTTCGTCACGCTCGAGACGGGCAAGCCCTATGAAATCGGCGCGGTGACGGTCGAGCTGATCGAACAGAACCACTCGCACAAAAGCTACGGCTACCGCTTCACCGACGCGGCCGGAACGTCGGTGGTCTACAGCACCGACAGCGAGCACAAGGTCGATCGTATGGACCAGGAAGCCGCCTTCGTCGCCTTCTTCGGCGATTGCGACCTCGTCATCTGCGACACGATGTATTCGCTCGCCGATTCCGCCTCGATGAAGGAGGATTGGGGCCATTCGAGCAATGTCGTCGCGATCGACCTCTGCCATCAGGCGCAGGCGCGGCGACTGGCGCTGTTCCACCACGAGCCGACCTACAGCGACGCCGACATCCAGCGGATGCACCAGGAGTCCATCCGCTACGAGGAACTGACCCGCGAGGGTGCACCGCTCGAGGTCATCTGTGCCTATGACGGCCTCACCGTCGAGATCTGAACCCGCGCCACCGCGCCGTCCGCTGCGCCGGTTCGTCTGGCTGGTGGCGGCGCTCGGCGCGCTGGCCGGCGCGCTGCTGAGTCTGTGGGTGGCACCGCCCGTGCGGCGCGCGCTGTTCGACGAGTGGCAGGTGCTCGCACCCAGAAAGATCGGAGGGGGCAAGATCGACGCGGGCAAGGTCGCGGTCGTCCTGATCGACCGCGAGAGCCTCGCCGCGGTCGGCCCGTGGCCCTGGCCGCGCTATTACCTGGCACGGCTGACCGAGACGATCGCGGCGCAGCAGCCCAAGGCGATCGGCTTCGACATGATCTTCGCCGAGGCCGACCGGCTCAATCCCGATCGCTTCGTCGCGCTCTATCCCGAGATCGATCCGCAGGCGGCCGCGGCAATCGGTGCGCTTCCCTCGATGGATGCGAGCTTCGCGCAAGTGCTCGGCGAAGCACCCGTCGTGCTCGGCCGCCTCGGCATCGACGGCGACGGCAGCGATCCCAAGGCGGTCTTCGTCGATCCCGAGGTCCAGGGCCGACCGCCGCGGGGCACGCCGCGCTATACCCACGTCCTCACCTCGATCACCGAGCTCGACGACGTCGCGCTCGGCCATGCCATGCTCAACGGACCGCCCGACGACGACGGCGTCGTCCGCCGCGTGCCCTTCACGGTGCTCGCCGGCACGCGGCCGATGCCGGGCATGGCCGCTGAGCTGGCGCGGATTGCGCAGGACGTCCCGCAGCTCGCCTGGCGCGGCGACACGGCGCTGCTCGGCAAGCAGCGCATTCCCGTCGACAATGCCGGCCAGGTCCAGCTCCGCTTCGGTCATTTCCCCGACAGCGCGCGCCATTCGGCCGCGCGGGTGCTGGCCAAGGCCGTGCCGGCCGACGCCTTTCGCGGCAAGATCGTCCTGATCGGCCTCGGCGCCGAAGGCATCGCCGACCTCGTCGCGACACCGCTCGAGACCGAGGGCTACGGCGTTTTCGTCCAGGCCCAGGCGGTCGAGGCGCTGCTGAGCGGCGGTTGGCTGGCACGCCCCGCCTGGCTCGCCGGCAGCGAGTGGGCCGTGGGCCTGCTGCTCGTCCTGCTGGTCGGCCTCGCGGGCAGTCTCCGCCGGCGCTGGCCCTGGTTCGTCGCAGGCGCGGTCGGCCTCCTGCTGCCGCCGCTGTCCTGGCTGCTGTTTCAGGGCGGCAGCCTTCTGTTCGATCCGCTGCGACCGGCGTTGATCGGCCTTTCGGCCGCTGTCGCGCTCGGCACCCTGGTCGCACTGCGCAACCGCACCGAACGCCGTCAGCTCGCGCAGCAACTGATCGAACAGCGCGTCACCTCGGCCGTGCAGGAGGGCGAATTGCAGGCCGCCCGGTCGATCCAGCTCGGCATGGTGCCGACGCGCGACCGCTTGGCCGGGCTCGACCCGCGTATGAATGCCGCGGCCGTGCTCGAACCCGCCCATTCGGTGGGCGGCGACTTCTACGACGCGATCCGCATCGATCCCGACCGCCTGCTGTTCTTCGTCGGCGACGTTACCGGCAAGGGCGTGCCCGCCGCGCTCTACATGGCACTGTCGAAGACTCTGGCAAAGAGCGTGCTGGTGCGCGAGCGCGGCGGGCTCGCCCATGCAGTCAACACGCTCAACCTCGAACTGATGCGCGATGCCGACGATGCCATGGGGGTAACCATGCTCGTGGTCCTCGCCAATTGCGCGACGGGCGAGCTGACCATGGTCAACGCCGGGCACGAGAACCCGATCCTGCTCAAGCCCGGCCGGCCACCGCGCACGATATCCATGCAAGGCGGGCCGCCGTTCTGCGTCGTGCCCTTCTCCTATCCTGAAGAGGCCCTGTTCCTCGCCCCCGGCGACGCGCTGGTCCTGCTGACCGACGGCGTGACCGAGGGACAGGACGCCGACGGCGCGCTGTTCGGCCTCGACGGCGTGATGAAGACGCTGGGTCAGCGCGCAAACAACGAACCCGAAGCCATGGTGCGGAGCCTGGTCGCGGCGGTGCGCCTGTTCGAGCACCCGACCGAGCCGAGCGACGACCTGACGATTCTGGCGCTCAGCTATCGGGGGGCTTAATCCTCCCCGGTACGGGGAGGTGGCAGCGCGCAGCGCTGACGGAGGGGGCTCTCGAACGAGCGCTGCGTCAGCCGATGGCCCCCTCCACCACTCGCTGCGCGAGCGGTCCCCCTCCCCGTACCGGGGAGGATGTGCCCCTATCTTACGATCACCTCGACCCTGCGATTCTGGGCATTGGCGACGTTGTCGCCCGTCTCGACCGCCGGCTCGCGCTCGCCGCGGCCGACCGCGCTCAGCGCGTCTGGCGAAAAGCCCTCGGCGGCGAGCACGCTCATGACCTGCTTGGCGCGCTCGAGCGACAAGCGGTCGTTGGCCTCCTCGCTGCCGACCGTGTCGGTATGGCCTGTGACCTGGACCTCGGCGCCCGGCCGCACGGCGACGTCGGCGCGGATCTGATCAAGCACCGTGCGCGATTCGGGAACGAGGTTGGTCGCACCATCGACGAAGTAGAGCGTGTAACTCCGCGATGGCGGCGGCAGACCGTTCATCAGCTGCCGGTAGGCGGGCTTGATCGTCTTCACCTGCTCCTGGCCGTCTGCCTCGAGCACCGCGAGCGCGCCGACCCCGTGGCCGTCCTCGCCCGGCAGCAGCAAGGTCTGCGGCGCAGCGCAGGCCGAGGTCAGCAGAAGCCCGACGATGATCCCCCCTTGGCGCATGTTCAGGGCACTTCCACCACGAAGCGGGTTCCGCGCACGCCGAGCATCGAGGTGGGCGTGCGCACGCGCATGGCGTCGCGGCGCGACTTGGCGATGCGCCCCGAGACGACGCCGAGCGAGCCGCGATCGACGCTGGTGACGAAGGAGCCGGTCTGGCGCGTGCGATCGAACTGGAATTCGGTCAGGGTCACGCGGCTATTCGGGCCGACCGCGAAGCGCGTGCCGTCGGCGAAGGTCACGCCCATGCGCCCGTCGCGGCCGGTGACGAGCACGTCGCCCGGTTCGAGCTGGACGCCGGGCGCCACCGGCATGATCCGCCCGCCCCGGTTTACCGAGGCCGCGCCGACGTTGCTCTTGACCCGGCCGATCTCGGCCACGGCCGGACTCGCCAGGAACGATAGGGCCGCGAGGGCCACCAGCATTGCTAGAGGACGCATTTTATTCTCCCCTGACCGCCACCGCGTGGCATATCATCGCCATGGTTTCCGGCACAACCATTTCGCGCTGCCACAAGGCGGGGCAGGAAGCGGGCGACACGCTGATCGCGGCCATGGCGCTGGTCGAGCGGTTCGCCGCGTCGCATGGGCTGGAGACGCCGGCGACGCAGCGGCTGGCGATCGTCGTCGAGGAGATCGTCAGCAACCTCCTGTGCCACGCCGCGCACGATCGCGACATCGCGTTCACGCTCTCGCTCGATCATGGCGAGGCGGGGCCGCATATCGTGCTCGACGACGACAGCGATCCCTTCGATCCGCGCACGGCGCCGATCCCCGAGATGCCCGAACCGGTGCGCGGTGGCGGCGTCGGACTGGCGCTCGTCGGCGCCTGGTGCGACATCGTGGCTTACGATAGCGCTCAAGGCCGCAACCGCCTGATCCTGCGGCTGCGCTAGTTTCGGCGGCGACTGCGAGCACGCGCAGGCGCGCGCGCCGGTGTCGACTTCACGGCGGGGGCCGGCGCGGCGCGCAGCGCGACGAAGCTCGGCAGGTCCTCGACCACCGCGGTGACCGTGTCGAACTTGGTGCCCATCGCGCGGTCGAGCCGTTCGATCCGATCGACGGGCAGCGGGTGGGTCTTGTTCATCAGCGCATAGCCCTTTTCCTCGGGCGCGGCACTCAGCGTCTGCAGCACCCCGACGAGGCCATAGGGCGAATAACCCGAGCGCGCGGCGATGACGACGCCCATGCGATCGGCATCATATTCGTCGTCGTGGTTGAGGCCGCGCGCGAACATGTCCTTGCCTGCGTTGATCAGCGCCGACTTGAACGCGCCGCCGATCCCGCCGCTGCCGCCGACATATTCGGTGAAATCGCCGAGCGCGGCATTGCGCAGGCTGCCCTGCAAGGCGCCGAGGTGATCCTTCTTGGCGACGTGGGCGATCTCGTGCGCGAGCACGCCGGCCAGTTCGGCCTCGTTGCGCATCTGGTCGAACATGCCGCGCGAGATCAGTACGTAGCCGCCCGGCATCGAGAAGGCGTTGACGTCGTCGGTCTCGACCACGCCGAACTGCCAGGGCAGGTCGGGCCGATCGCTGTGCAGCGCCAGCCAGCGGCCGACGCGATTGACGTAGCGCTGCTTCTCGGCGTCCTGCACCAGCGGCGCCGCGCCGAGGATGATGCTGGCGAGATCGCCGCCGAGCTTGATCTCCTCGGGCTCGGGGATCTTGCGCAGCGAATCGCCGAGCTTCTTGACGTTCTGCACGCCTTTCACCAGCCCGCCGATGTTGGGAAACTGGGCCTGGGCGACACCGGGCAGCGCGAGCAGCGCAGCCGCCAGAAGGATACGGTGAGCGATCATTTCCGCGACCTCCCCTTGTCGAGATAGGCTACGGTGTTTTCCTTGAGCGCGGCCTTCTGCGCGGTGGCGCGCGCGTCGTCGGCGGTCACCGCCAGCGTGCCGAGCAGTTCGAGCTCCTGATAGTCAGGCGTGGCGTTGCGGATGTCCTCCTCGTCCATGCCCTTGATGCCCGTCGTCGCGGTGCGGCCGGAACTGCCCGTGCGCAGGCTCGCGATGCCGCCAGGCCGCGTCGCGCCCGGACGCGCCGCGCCGGCTTCGAGCCGCAGGTTGAGCAGGCGCACCCAACCCTTGGTGCTGCCTGCCTCGACCGAAGCCCAGGCGCCACGCCGTTCAAGGATCGTCACCGGCTGGTTGGCGGTCACCGGGCCGGACTTCGCCGCATCGATGAAAGGCTGCGCCAGCAGGTCACCCGCGCGCAGGATCTGGCCCTTCTCGGCCGCTTCGGCGCTCGTCACCCGGCAGAGCAGGACGGCGGCAAGCAGGATGGCAGCGCAACGTCTCATCTTTCCCCTCGATCGGTTGCGCGACCCGAATACACCCATTCCCGCCTCGGTCCTAGAGCCAAGCCGGGGGTGAAACTTGTACAAACGCGACTCTAGGTTCGGCGCGTTGGTTCAAAAAGACGCACAGGCGCTTCGCGGCCCTTCACCTTGTGCGAGCCGCAGTCGCGCCATTCGAAGGCGTCGCCGGCGGCTTCGCGCGTCGCTTCGGAAACGAGCACACGGGCAATGCCCTTGGTCAGGCCTTCGATGCGGCTTGCAAGGTTCACCGTGTCGCCGATCACGGTGTAGTCGAGTCGGTCGTTCGAGCCGATGAAGCCGACGACGGCGCGACCCGAATGGATGCCGATGCCGATCTCGAGCTCGGCCCCCAGCGCGCCGAGCTGGCCGCGCAGCGCCTCGAGCGCGGCCGACATGTCGAGCGCGGCGGCGACCGCCTGCTCGGCGTGGTTCGCTGTCGCGACCGGCGCGCCCCAGAAGGCCATGATCGCATCGCCGATGAACTTGTCGAGCGTGCCCGAGTGGCGGAAGATCACCTGCACCTGCTGCGAGAAATAGCCGTTGAGCAACGCCACCACGTCCTCGGCGCTCGACACTTCGGACAGCGAGGTGAAACCGCGGATGTCCGAAAACAGCACCGACACCTCGCGCGATTCGGCGCTGTTGCGGTGATCGATCTCGCCGGTTTCGATCAGGCTCGTCACCACGCGCGGATCGAGGAAGCGCTTGAACATGCCCGAGGTGCGCAGGCGCTGGTTGCGCTCCTCGAAATAGGCGAGCGCGGAGCCGAGGAAATAGAAGGTCCAGCCGAAGGCGAGCGGGCCGAAGATGGGGACGAAGACCCCGTTGGCCAGGGCCAGCGCGCCGACCGCGATTGCCGCGACGGTGATCGCCAGCAGGACATAGCCGATGCGGTTGGCGCTGACGTTGCGCGCGAGGCCGATCGCCACGAGCGCGATCAGCGCCAGGGCGAAAGGCATCACCGCCGATCGCGGCACCTCGCGCAGCCAGTCGCCGCGGTCGAGGTTGTCGAGCGCGGTCGCGAGGATCTGCACGCCGGGATAGGTGCTGGCGAGCGGAGTCAGCCGCAGGTCGAGCAGGCCGGGCGCGGCCGTGCCGACGACGATCAGCTTGTCCTTGAACTCGTCGCGTGGACGCAGGGGACGTTCGCGCAAGGCATCGAGATAGACGTCGGCGAAGGAAACGTGCTTCCAACCACTGCGCCAGTTGAGCAGGATCTCGCGGTCCGGCGGCAGCGGGTGCCCGAGGTCGCGCAGCATCCGTGCCGCGAGCGAGGGAAAGCGCCAGCCGCTACGCTCGCGGTACAACGAGTGGTGGCGGCCGACGCCGTCGCTGTCGCTGGTGAAATTGATCAGCCCGCCGCGCATCGCCTCGGGCGCCACGACGAGCGGCATCATCAGCGGCACGCGCGCATCAACCGGCGGGTTTCGCGCGGATTGCGCCCCGACTGCGGCGGGCATCTGACTGACCCAGGCACCCTCGCCGTCTTCATTGAGCGTCATCGCCAACCAGACGTTGGGATGGCGCGCGACGGCATCGGCGAAGGCGGCATCGTGCTCGGGGCGGTAGATGTCGGCCTCGTTGAACAGGATGTCGAAGGCTACGCCGCGAGGGCCTTGCTGCGTGACGTAGTCGATCAGTTCGCCGTGGACCGAACGCGGCCAGGGCCAGGAGCCCGCGAGATCGTTCATCATCTCGAGCGAGCGCTGATCGATGTCGATGACGACGACGCGGTCCGATGGCGGCCGTCGGCTGGTGTTGAACTTGAGCAGGACGTCGCCGCCGCGCTGGTCGGCGATCCGCGTGAGGCCGACATGGCGGTAATCGACGAAGACCAGCAGCGCGAAGAGGAGCGCCAGCAGGAACCACCTGCCCGTCGCGAGCCGCCGCACCCGTTCCGCTACCTGCCCCATGCGCGCGATCTTGGACGAGCCGGCCGGCGGGTGCAATCGCTTCGGTGTGTCTGAGAGGGAGGGGCCCGGAACCGGACTTTGGAGGGAGCTCCCGGCCGGCGCCTGTCCGGGGTGGAACTCCCTCCGCTAACCGTTCAACCGGCCGTCACCGCATCATAGCGGTGGATTCTGACAGTTTGCTGTAACCGGGCGCACCGGAAAGATAGTCGCCTCATCCATGATGCGGCCCAACGCAGAAAGTGCCTCGAGGAGGTCGCCGATCGAGTCCTCCTCGATCAGCAGGGTCAGCGTGTCGCGCAGCATGTCCGGGCGGCCGTCGCGCAGCGAGCAGACGAGGCTGAGGATGATCGCCTCATGTTCGGACACGTGATTGCAGGCGAGCGCGCAGAACTGGAAAGTCTCGAGCCCGTTGCGGTTGAACAGCGACATCATCCTCAGGAAGGGTTGCAGGCCGGCGATCATGTTCCAGCGCGCGAAAGCGCTCCCCAGCGCCGTGCCGGGGCACTGACGCTCGCCCATCGCCTTGACCCAGGACCGCATCGACCAGACCATGAAGCGTCCGCCATGGTCGAGACCGGTGACCGGGCGGTCGAGAAATTCGTACATTCTGGGCTCCCGTTTTCTCTCGGTGGGGTGATTCCCTCTCCTGAAAAACAAAGAACACTATTCCTCTTGCAAATGCAAATGATTCGCAATAACTAGGTCTCGACAGCGGATGAAGCGTTGGCCTCGTCCGTTGCCTGGGTCATTTTTTGACCTTTTCTCCCTCCCCAACTTAGCCGGGGCCGCGCCATGCGGCCCCGGGTTTTTCCTCCCGGGGACGGAGGCACGCGCCGGGGACGCCTCTCACCATCGTCTGTCATTCTGACGAAAGGCAGGATCCATTCCGGGCTCCGCATGAGGAAAGATCCGCCGTCGCTTCGCGAAGCGCGCGACATATGGCCGACGCTGCGCCGCATGGATCCCGGGCAAATCCGGGATGACGATGAAGGATAGGAAGAAAGACGGGGACGCCGCTCCGTCCAGGCCTGCGGCGTGCCACCTACCCCTAAGGGGGAGGTCTGACCCACGCCCGCGCCGCACAAACAAAAAAGGCGGCGCATGGCGCCGCCCTTTGATTGCATCCTCCACAGTGCCCTTGTTATTCTACCCCTGTTGTTTTCTCGGGGCTGGGTATTCGCGGCCACCCCAAAGGGCGGCGAAACTGTCAGCGGATCGGCTTAGCGGATCTGGGCGATCTGCATGTAGGGAACCGGGTTCACGGCCTGTCCGGCAACGCGCACTTCGTAGTGCAGGTGCGGGCCGGTCGAGCGGCCAGTGGAGCCGACGAAACCGATGATGTCGCCCTTGCGGACTTCCTGGCCCGCCGCGACGTTCAGGCGCGACATGTGGCCGTAGCGGGTCTCGAGATTGCCGCCATGCTCGATCGAGACATAGAGGCCATAGGAGCTGAACCAGTCGGCGCGGCTGATCGTGCCGTCGGCCGTGGCGTAGATCGGCGTGCCGACCGGAGCCGACAGATCGACGCCCTTGTGGGCGCGACGGCCGCCGAGGACCGGGTGGACGCGCATGCCGTAGTCGCTCGAGAAGTGAACGCCTTCGACCGGGACGCGCGAGGGAATGGAGACCGCCGAACGGCGGAAGGGGTTGGCGCCGCCGATCGTGGCGACCGGCGCGGCGCGCGACGAAGCGGCCAGGTTGACCGATTGCGGCGCCTGCTGCTTTTCGATTGCCTGCCAATTGGAGAAGAGCTGCTTGAACTGCTCTTCCGAACCGCCGGTCGCCGGCTTCGCGGCCTGGGCGGCGCGGAGCGGGGCAGCGATGTCGGCATTGGCACTGCTGTTGGCGAGCACGGGGCTTGCGCTGAAAACCGCGGCGGCAGCGAAGAGCGAACCTGCAACTGCACGAACCGTGGCAAAAAGACCGTTAGCGACCACTCAAAAAATACCTCGTCTAGGTCGGACATTTCCGCCGTGCGGAAGCCGATACGACTGTCGTATTCTCCGGCGGCGGAACCGCCGAAGCCTTTTTTTGGAGATGGTCGGAACCCCCCCGCCGTCTCGCAGATTGCTATTACCCAGACGAAACTAAGCTAGGCAAGCGCATGCTCGGTTGGCCGCGGTAAACCGGCTGCCGCACGCGCTGAGTCGTTGAACGGTCCTTTCAAACCCGCCCGAAAGTGCCGAGTTATTAACAGATTCCAGGTTTCGTTAACCTCTTCGCCGCGCGACGCGCAGACCGCGGTGAAATGATTTGCGCCGATTCGGACGTGGTTAATTTCATCGTCAAGGATTCGTTCCAGAAGCCTCACGCCGGGCTCGTCACCCATCGCGCGGAGCCGATCGATCATCGCCGGCGTGACGTCGAGACCGCGTGCCTCGAGCACCATCGGCACGATCGCCAGCCTCGCGGCGACGTCATGCCGCGTCTCGAGCGCGGCATCCCACAGACCGTCGTGCGCAGGCAGCGCCCCGTAGTGGCTGCCGAGCGTGCGCAGCCGGCGTTCGATCAGCGCGAAATGCATCGCCTCGTCGGCCGCGACGGCAAGGAAGTCTCCCACGAAGCCGCGTTCCATTCCGGCGCCGAAGCGTCCGGCCATGTCGAGCGCAAGGTCTATCGCGACGAATTCGATATGCGCCAGGGCATGCCACAGCGCGATCCGGCCGCGCTCCGATCCGCCCTTGCGACGCTTGGGCATGTGCTTGGGCAGCAGCAATTCGGGCCGCTCGGGTCGTGCCGGACGATCGGGCATCTCCGCGTCGAACACGAAGCCGAGCCGGCCGAGCCGCCAGTCGCGCGCCACCGCGCGCGCCGCCATCGCCTTGGCGCGCGGATCGGCGGTCAGCAGCGCCGACCGGATCGCGGACGCGACGCTCGCAGTCATCAGAGCGCTCTGGCCGCCTCCAGCACCGCCTCGGCGTGGCCCTTGACCTTCACCTTGTCCCACACTTGCGCGATCTTGCCCTCGGCATCGATCAGCAGGGTCGTGCGGACCATGCCCATATAGGTACGGCCGTAGTTCTGCTTCTCGGTCCAGATGCCGAGCGCGTCGGACAGACCGTGTTCCAAGGCGTCGCTGGCGAGCGGGGCGGCGAGCGCGTGCTTCTCGGCGAACTTGGCGTGCTTCTTGGGCGGATCCTTGCTGACGCCGAGCAGCCCCGTGCCGGCCTTCTCGAATTCGGGCGCAAGCCGCGAGAAGTCGAGGTTCTCG
>SECS01000069.1 GCA_004211435.1 Novosphingobium sp.
AAGAAGTTGCCCGAACCACCGAGCGAGATCTTCGGATAGAGCTCGGCCGTGGTCACGCCGATCCGCGCGGTGTCGGCGGCGAGCTTGCGCTCGGCCTCGCGCACGTCGGGGCGGCGCGCAATCAGCGCCTGGCCGTCGCCGACCGGAATCGCCTGGAGCACCTTGGGCGCCCGTGCGCAGGCCTGGGCTTCGGCGGGAACTTCGGCCGGGGTCAGCCCGAGAAGCGCCGCCAGTTCGAACAGCGACGCACGGCGGCGGCCTTCGAGCGTGGGCAGTTCGGCGCGGATGTTGGCGAGTGTGGTGGCCGAGCGCTCGCTGTCGAGCCGCGCCGCGGCGCCGGCGCGTACGCGCTGATCGATCAGGCCGAGCTGGCGCTGGGCGATGTCGGCCGAACTGCGCGCGACCGCGATGCTCTCCGCCAGGGCGCAGGCATCGACATAGGCGCGCGCGGTCTCGGCCGCGACGGTCAGCGCAACGCGATCGCGCGTGGCCTCGATCGTGTCGCGATCGGCGCGCGCGGCCTCGACCGTGCGACCGATGCGGCCGAACAGGTCGAGCTCCCACTCGATGTTGATGCCGCCGTTGTAGATCCACTCCGAAGAGCGCCCGCCCTGGCCGACGAAACCGCCGGAGTTGCCGTATTGGCCGCTGCCCGTGGTCTGACCCTGCGGCCGGTAATTGGCCCGCGCCTCGCGCAGCACGGCCTGGGCGCGCTCGAGATTGGCGCGCGCGGCGCGCAGGTCGGTATTGGCCGCGAGCGCGCGCTGGATCAGCCCGTCGAGCGCGGGATCGTCGTAGAGCCGCCACCACTTGTCCTCCGCCGGGGCGCTCGAAAGCCCGGGCGCGACGGTCTGGAAGGTCCCCACCGCCGGCGGCGGCGTGGTCGGGCGCTTGTAGTCGGGGCCCACCGCGCAGGCAGAAGCCAGCAGCGGCAGCAGGATCGCGGCGAGCTTACGCATGCGAGAAGTCCTCCGGCCCGACCGTGGTCTTCGAGCGTTCGCTGTCGGCGGCGGCGCTGTGGTCGCGCGCGATGAAGCTGTAGACCGTGGGCAGCACGAACAGCGTGAACAGCGTGCCGATCAGCATGCCCATGACCACGACGATACCGATCGCGAAACGGCTGGCCGCGCCCGCGCCGCTGGCGAAGAGCAGCGGCACCAGGCCCGCGACCATCGCCGCCGTGGTCATCAGCACCGGCCGCATGCGCACCGCCGCGGCCTTGCGGATCGCCGCCGTGCGGTCGAGCCCTTCGTTGTGCTGCATCTCGTTCGCGAAGGAAACCATCAGGATGCCGTGCTTCGATATAAGGCCGATCAGAGTGACGAGACCGATCTGGGTGTAGATGTTGAGCGTGGTGAAGCCGAGATAGAGCGGGATCAGCGCGCCGCAGACGGCGAGCGGGACGGTGACCATGATCACCAGCGGATCGCGGAAGCTTTCGAACTGCGCGGCGAGCACGAGGAAGATGACGATCAGCGCGAAGCCGAACGACACGGTCAGCGCATTGCCTTCGTAGACGTATTGCCGGCTGTCCGAGAGCCAGTCGACCTCGAAGCCCGGGGGCAACGGCTGCGACTGGAGGAAGTCGACCGCCTGGCCCATCGTCGCGCCGGGCGCGAGAATCGCCGAGAGCGTCGCCGAATTCATCTGGTTGTACTGCGGCAGCTGGTTGGCCTGCGGGCGCATCTCGACCGTCACCACGGTCGAAAGCGGGACGAGCTGGCCCGACTGCGCTTTCACGTAGAACCGGCCGAGACTGTCGGGCGTCAGGCGACGGTCCTGCGGCACCTGCGCGATCACGTCGTAAGAGCGATCGTGATAGTTGAAGCGGTTGACGTAGTTCTCGCCCACCAGGGTCGCGAGCGTCGAGGAGATCGCCTCCATCGTCACGCCGAGTTCGCCGGCCTTGGCGCGATCGATCGTGATGCGCGCTTCGGGGCTGTCGAAGGCGAGATCGCTGTCGACGAAGGCGAAGACGCCCGAGCCCCACGCCGCGCCCTTGATCGCTTCCATCTGCTGGTAGATCTCGCCAAAATCGGCCGAGGAGCGGATGACCATCTGCACGGGCAGGCCACCCGAGCCCGCGGGCAGCGAAGGCGGCTGGAACACCGCGGCGAAGACGCCGGTCAGGCCCGAACCCGCGGCGTTGAGCGCAGCCTGGATCTCGCCGGCACTGCGATCGCGGTCTTCCCAGTTCTTGAGGATGACGCCGCCGAAACCGGTATTGCCCGGCCCTGCCCCGAACCACGACGAGCGGAACTCGCCCTGGTTCTGGAAGATATTGGTCATCTCGCCCGCATAGCGCGCGGTATAGTCGACGTTGGCGTATTGCGGCCCCTTGATCTGGGTGAAGATCACGCCCTGATCTTCTTCGGGCGCCAGCTCGCGCTGCGCACCGGCGAACAGCAGGACGATACCCGCCAACACCGCCAGGCCCGCCAGCAGCACCGCGCCGCGCATCGCCAGGGTCTTGCCGAGCAGCCGGTCGTAGCGGTTGGTCAGCCCCTGCATCGTGTGCTCGATCTTCTGCGACAGCTTGCCGTCGTTGACCTTGTCGTTGAGCAGGTAGGAACTCATCATCGGCGACAGCGTCAGGGCGACCACGCCCGAGACGATCACCGATCCCGCCAGAGTGAAGGCGAATTCGCGGAACAGCGCGCCGGTGAGCCCGCCCATCAGACCGATCGGTGTATAGACCGCGGCCAGGGTGATCGTCATCGCGATCACCGGCCCGACGATCTCGCGCGCGCCGACGAGCGACGCCTTGATCGGCGACAGGCCTTCCTCGATGTGGCGGTGAATGTTCTCGACGACGACGATCGCGTCATCGACCACCAGGCCGATCGCCAGGACCATGGCCAGCAGGGTCAGCAGGTTCAGCGAGAAGCCGAAAGCCAGCATCAGCGCGGCGGTGCCGACCAGCGACAGCGGGATCGTGACGACGGGAATGATCACCGCGCGGAACGAGCCGAGGAACAGGAAGATCACGATCACGACGATCACGATCGCCTCGATCAGGGTCGAACGGACTTCCTCGATCGAGGCATTGACGAAGTGCGCGACGTCGAACTGGTTGAACACCTTGGTGCCCGGCGGCGCGACGCGCTCGATCCCGGGCAGCAGCTTGTTGACCGCGTCGACGATCTCGAGCGGGTTGCCGTCGGGCGTCGGCGCTATCGCGATGAACACCGCCGGCTTGCCAGAGCTGCTCGCGCTGCTGTCGTAGTTCTGGCCGCCGATTTCGACCGTGGCGACGTCGGCCAGGCGGACGATCGAGCCATCGGTGCTCTTGATCACCATCGAACGGAAGTCCTCGACGCTGGTCAGGTCGGTCGAGGCGGTGATGTTGATCGCGGTGCGCGCGCCCTTGAGCTGGCCAGGGGCCGACTGGACGTTGTTGGCCTGCAGCGCCTGCGCCACTTCGCCCGCCGAAATGCCGCGCGCGGTCAGCTTGTCGGGATCGAGCCAGATGCGCATGGCCAAAACCTGGCCGCCGCCGGTCTCGATCGAGCCGACGCCCGGAACCGAAGTGAACAGCGGCTCGGCCACGCGGCTGGCGAAATCGGTCAGCTGCGGGATCGTCATCTTCGGGTTCTGGAAGGTGATGTACTGCACCGCCGAAGCGCCGTCGGTGATCTTGTTAATCACCGGATCGCGCGCGCCGGGTGGCAGGCGGTTCTTCACCTGCTGCACGCGCGCCAGAATCTCGGTCATCGAACGATCGGCATTCGCGTTGAGCACGAGCTTGGCGCTGACCGTGGAAAGCCCCTGGCTCGAGGTCGAGGTCAGGTATTCGATGCCGTTCGCAGTGGCGATGGCTTGGCTGATCGGGGTCGTGACGAAGCCCTGCATCACCTCTTGCGTCGCGCCGGGATAGGCGGTGGTGACGACGATCGTCGCGCTTTCCATGTTCGGATATTCGCGCGTGTTGAGCATGAACAGCGAGGCACCGCCGACCAGAAGGATCAGCAGCGACACCACGATCGCCAGGATCGGGCTGCGGATGAAGCGATCGGTGAACTGCACCGGCCTATTCCCCCGCGGCCGGGATCAGCTTGGAAACCTTGAGATCGGCCCCGGGCTGGACGCGCAGCTGGCCCTCCGTGACGACGACGTCGCCTGCCTTGAGCCCGCTGGTGACCACGACCGAATTGCCGAAACGGCGCCCGGTCTTGACCGCGACCGGCTCGGCCTTGCCCTCCTTGCGAGCCTGAGCGCCGCGTACCGCCATGACCGAGTCGCCTTGGGCAGAGGTCATGATCGCGGTGACCGGGACGACCAGCGCGTTGGGTATCGGATCGAGTGCGAGCGCGGCGGTGATGTACATGCCCGGGCGCAGCGCGCGATCGGGATTGGCCAGGGTCGCCTGGACCCAGATGTTGCGGCTCGCCTCATCGACGCGCGGCTCGATCGTGGTGACGCGCGCAGTGAACACGCGACCGGGGAAGGCATCCGATGTCACACGCACCTCGCGGCCCGCCTGGAGCTTGGCCAGTTCCTGCTGCGGCACGGTGAAATCAACGAACAGCTGGTCGAGCGCGGTCAACGAAGCGACCTTGTCGCCGGGATTGAGATACTGGCCGGGGTTGATCTGGCGCACGCCGATCTGGCCCGAGAAAGGCGCCGCGACGCGCTTTTGCACAAGGCGGGCGTCGAGCTGGTGCACGGCCGCTACGGCCTGAGCATATTCGGCCTGGCGCTGCTGAAGCATCTCGCGCGATTCGGCGCCGGTGGGCACGAGTCCGTGCGTGCGAGCGAGCTGGAGCCGGGCGAATTCGGCCTTGGCAGCGGCGGCCTGGCGATCGGCACGCTCGGGGCCGTCGTAGAGCTGGACCAAGGTCGCGCCGGCGCCAACGTACTGCCCGCCCGAGAAATTGATCCGCGAGACGCGGCCGGCGACTTCGGGTGCGAGCATGACCTCGCGCACCGCGCGCAGCGAGCCGACAGCTTCGAGCGACGAGGGAACACTGATCGGATTGACCACCGCGGCGACCACGGCGGTGGGCGGCGGCGCAGGCGGCGGCGGTGCGGAATTGCGCCAAGAGCGCCAGCCGAACAGCAGCGCGAAGACCGCGATGACCGCGATCACGACAATTATCGCCGCACGCTTCTGCGGCCGTTGCGCGGGCTCGCCCGCTTCGTGTTCCGTTACCACCCCATCGCCCGACATTGCCGAACCGCCCTCATCTGTATAAATCGACTGGTGGTCGATTATTGACGCATCGGTTATCGCCGGAGCGGAACAAGGTCAATTGCAATTTGTTCGCAATAAGCACTCGATGAGAGTAATGATGCGCTGATGTCACCACCGCCACCCGTCACGCTTCTCCGCCCCAGCCGCGCCGCCGGCGCCCGTCCCGGACCGCGTCGACGCGACGAGCGCCTTGCCAGCCTGCTCGATGCGGCCGCCGCGCTCTTCGTCGAAAAAGGCGTTACAGCCACGAGTATCGAGGACATCGCCGAGCGCGCCGGCGTCGCCAAAAGCACCTTCTACCACTACTTTCATGACCGTGCGGCGATGCTCGAAGCGCTGCGCAAACGCTATTCGCAACGCTTCGCCGATCTCGTCGACGCGGCTATGGAAGCCTGTCCGTCACAGGATTGGAATGCGCGGCTCGCGGCCTGGACGCGATCGACGGTCGACGAATATCTCGCCACCTACCTGCTCCACGACGCGATCTTCCACGATCCCGACGTGTGCCAGCGCTGCGTGATAAGCGAAGAGGCCTTCGTCGTCAGCCTCGCCGCGCTGCTGCGCGCTGGGGCCGACGACCGCGCCTGGCAGATCGAGGATCCGCTGACCACGGCCGCCTTCATGTTCCACGGCCTGCACGGCCTGCTTGACGAAGCGATCGCGTCGGAATCGGAAACGGCAACGCTTACGGACCGCGTCACCCGGCTGTTCAGCCAGCTCGTTCGCGCCGGCTAGCCCGACTCAGCCGCGATCACCGTCATTTCGCAGGTGACCCCGGCCGGGGCAAAGCGCAGGTCGACCGTCGGTATTCCGCCCGCCGGACGCAGCAAGCGACTACCGAGCCCGCGATGGACCGGCGCGCTGACCGGAGGTCCGCCGATCTCTTCCCAACGGATCTGGTAAAGTCCTTCCTCCTCCGCGGCTTGCCAGGCGATCCGCACTTTGCCGCTCGCGACCGAGAGGGCACCATACTTGCTGGCATTGGTCGCCAATTCGTGGAGCGCCATCATCAACGGCGTACAGGCGTTGCGCGCCACGGCCCAGGACGAGCCGTCGACCTCGAACTGCGCGCCATTGAACGGCGCGATCGCAGCGCCGACGAGGTCGCCGATCGCGCAGGACTTTAGCGCGCCGAATCGCAGCAGTTCGTTCGCCTTGGCCAAGGCGCCGAGACGGCCCGCGAGCATCTCATAGAATTCGGCCGGGTCGGTCGCCTTCGAAGCCTGAGAGGCCAGCGCGCGCATCATCTGCAGCGAATTCTTGGTGCGATGCTGCAGCTCCTGGTTGAAGTCGTCGCTCTGTCGCGTGCGCTCCTCCATCTCGATCAAGGCGTTGCGCAGCAGGTTGCCGACCCAGACCATCGTCGCCGCGGACACCGCGAAGAGGGCCAGCGCCACCATCTGCGACCAGGCGAACGAAAAGCCGAACTGCGGCGGCAGGAAAACGCCCCAGGCTGCGATCGCGCTGCCGAAGGCCGTCAGCGCCCCCCAGCGCCAACCAAGATAGGTCGAGATCATTTGGATCGCGGGAAAATACAGGACGAAGGGAACGCCCGAAGCGCCCGCGTCGATCAGCCAGCGCATCAGCGTCGGGATCGCCACGGCCAGCGCCGCACGGACAAGGCCCTCACCCAGCGAGGGCGCCGTCCGAATGAACCTTGTGATGTAGGCGAAGCTACGTGTCTTCATATCATCCCACCCGCTCCGTTGTCGGGGCGGGTGGGAAGCGAGTCAATCGAAAGCAGCCGGGGAATTCCCCCGTTACGCGGGTTCGAGCACGCTCGACCGGATCAGGTGATCGAAGGCCGAGAGCGAGGCCTTCGAGCCTTCGCCCATGGCGATGACGATCTGCTTGTACGGCACGGTCGTCACGTCGCCGGCGGCAAAGATGCCAGGAACGCTGGTGGCGCCGCGGGCATCGACTTCGATCTCGCCGCGGTTCGATAGGGCCACCGACCCTTCGAGCCATTCGGTGTTCGGGATCAGGCCGATCTGCACGAAGATGCCTTCGAGCTCGACCAGATGCTCGTCTTCCGAATTGCGATCACGATAGCGCAGGCCGACAACCTTCTCGCCATCACCGAGCACTTCGGTGGTCAGCGCCGAGGTGACGACGGTGACGTTGGGCAGGCTGCGCAGCTTGGCCTGGAGCACGGCATCGGCCCGTAGCTGGCTGTCGAACTCGATCAAGGTGACGTGGGCAGTGATGCCCGCGAGGTCGATCGCCGCTTCGACACCAGAGTTGCCGCCGCCGATCACCGCCGTGCGCTTGCCCTTGAACAGCGGGCCGTCGCAGTGCGGGCAATAGGCGACGCCGCGGTTGCGATACTCGTCCTCGCCGGGGACGCCCATCTGCCGCCAGCGCGCGCCGGTCGAGAGGATGATGGTCTTCGACTTCAGGCTGGCGCCGTTCTCGAGGCGAACCTCGTGCAGCCCGCCCAGATCCTTCGCCGGGATCAGCTCGACCGCCTTCTGCAGGTTCATCACGTCGACCTCGTAGTCCTTGACGTGCTGCTCGAGCGCGGCGGCCAGCTTGGGGCCTTCGGTGTGGCTGACCGAGATGAAGTTCTCGATTGCCAGCGTATCGAGCACCTGGCCGCCGAAGCGTTCGGCGGCGACGCCGGTGCGGATGCCCTTGCGCGCGGCATAGATCGCCGCGGCCGCGCCGGCGGGGCCACCGCCGACGACGAGCACGTCGAACGGTTCCTTGGCCTGGATCTTCTCGGCGGCGCGCGCGGTGGCGCCGGTGTCGAGCTTGGCGACGATCTGCGCGAGATCCATGCGGCCCTGGCCGAACAGCTCACCGTTGAGGAAGATAGCGGGGACGGCCAGCACCTTGCGTGCCTCGACCTCGTCCTGGAACAGCGCGCCGTCGATCGCGACGTGACTGACGTTGGGGTTCAACGCAGCCATGATGTTGAGCGCCTGCACGACGTCCGGGCAGTTCTGGCACGATAGCGAGAAGAAGGTCTCGAACCTGTACTCGCCCTCCAGGTTGCGGACCGCGTCGAGCAGTTCTTCCTCTTCCTTGGGCGGATGGCCGCCGACGTGGAGCAGCGCGAGGATCAGCGAGGTGAATTCGTGGCCCATCGGCAGGCCGGCGAAGACGACTTCGGCACGGGGATCGTCGACCGCATGGATCGCGAAGCTGGGCTTGCGCGCGTCGTCGCCGTCGGTGCGAGCGGTGACCTTGTCGGATAGCACCGCGATCTCTTCGACGAGGCTACGGATCTCCGCCGACTTGGGCCCGTCGCCGAGGCTGGCGACGAGTTCGATCGGGCGGCGCAGGTTGCCGAGGTACTGCTTGAGCGTGGCGGTTGTGGAAGCGTCGAGAACGGGCATGACGGGCCTTTCCTGAACATGTCGCGTCGCACCGCGAGGCGGCGTCGCGAAGGTGAACTAACGAAAGCGGTTGCGGTTCGGGTCGCACGCGACCTGAAACGAAACGGCTCTCGGAGAGGATGGCCGGACGGGCGAACCGCCCGGCCTCTCCAAAAATCAGATCTTGCCGACGAGGTCGATCGAGGGCGCGAGGGTCTCGGCGCCTTCTTCCCACTTCGCGGGGCAGACCTGGCCCGGATGCTCGCGCCAGTACTTGGCGGCCTTGATCTTGCGCAGCAGCTCGGCAGCGTTGCGGCCCACGCCCTCGGGGGTGATCTCGACGAGCTGGATCGTGCCGTCGGGATCGGTGACGAAGGTCGCGCGGTCGGCCAGGCCGACGCCTTCGCGCAGGACGCCGAAGTTGTTGCTCAGCACGTGGTTCTGGTCACCGAGCATGAAGTAGTTGATCTTGCTGATCGCCGGCGAGGTGTCGTGCCAGGCCTTGTGGCTGAAATGGGTGTCGGTCGAGACCGAGTAGACCTCGACGCCGAGGCCCTGCAGCTCGCCATAGATATTGGCGAGATCTTCGAGCTCGGTCGGGCAGACGAAGGTGAAGTCGGCCGGGTAGAAGAAGAACACGCCCCACTTGCCCTTCACCGTCTCCTCGGTGATGTTCTCGACGAACTTGCCCTGGTGGAAGGCGGTGGCGTTGAACGGCTTGAGCTGGCTTCCGACGATACCCATGGGATTCTCCAATTGGCTTGGGTTGAAACTGACTTGGCCTAGCTAGGGGCTGACGCGGTGGTTCTCCAATAGGAAATCTCGCCCCTCCTGATCGGTAGTGCCGATTAGTGGACGCATCGAATTGTCACAAAGCCGATCACAGATCGCCGCTGCCGCGCCATGCCCCCGCTTTCCCTGGAGATAGCGCCCTCTTGACGCTGCGTAGCATTCTGCACATAGGCTAATGCGACTCACAAGCATTAGCAGGGATAGAAAATGGGGTATCATGCCATCACGATGGGCCGGGCGCGCGCCGCCTGCGCCCCGCTCGCTCTCGCTTTCGGGCTCGCCGCCGGCCCCGTCCACGCGCAGGATAACGACGGCCTGTTCTGGGCCGAACGCAAGGGCCAGATCGTGGTCAGCGCCACGCGCACGCCGGTGAAGATCGAAGACGTGCCCGCGTCGATCTCGATCAAGACCGACGAGCAGATCGCCGACGAGATGGTCTCCGACATCAAGGACCTGATCCGCTTCGAACCCGGCGTCTCGGTGCGCCAGGCGCCCAGCCGCTTTGGCGCCGCCCAGGGCACCACCGGCCGCGACGGCGCGGCCAGCTTCAACATCCGCGGGCTCGACGGCAACCGCGTGCTGATGCTGGTCGATGGCGTGCGCGTGCCCGAAGGCTTCGAATTCGGCGCCCAGGCCGCGGGCCGCGGCGCCTATGTCGACCTGGGCCTGGTCAAGTCGGTCGAGATCCTGCGCGGCCCGGCCTCGGCGCTTTACGGCTCGGACGGCCTCGCCGGCGCGGTCAGCTTCGTGACCAGCGATCCCTCGGACCTGCTCGGCGAGCACAACGTCGCGGGCCGCTTCAGCGCCTCTTACGATTCGGCCGACGAGGAATTCAGCGAGACCGCGATCCTCGCCGCCCGCGGCGGCGCGGTGTCGGGGCTGATCGCCTATACCCGTCGCGACGGGAACGAGCTCGACAATCAGGGCACCAACGCAGCGCTCAACGCCACGCGCACCGCGCCCAACCCGCAGGACACCAAGTCCGACGCGCTGCTCGGCAAGCTGGTGCTCGACACCGGCGCCTCGAGCCGCCTGCGCCTGACCGGCGAATGGCAGAAGGGCGTGGTCGATACGAACGTGCTCAGCGGCATCACCGCGCCTTCGACCACCGGCGCGCCGCTGGCGGCGACCGCGGTGATCGGCCTCGTCGCCCACGACACGGTCGAGCGCAAGCGCGCCGCGCTCGACTGGCGCTACGAGGGAGAGGGCGGGATCGATTTCATCCAGCTCACCGCCTATTGGCAGGAGGGCGAGAACCGTCAGTGGATCGCCGAGGACCGCAACACCGCGGCCGACCGCATCCGCATCAACACCTTCGACAACCGCGTGATCGGCGGCGCCGCCGATTTCCGTGCCAAGCTCGCCACCGGCGCGATCCAGCACGAGCTCGCCTGGGGTCTCGACGCCTCGGTCACGCGGCAGAAGGGCCTGCGCGACGGCACCGTGCCGACCGCACCCGACGTCTTCCCGATCCGCGCCTTCCCGGTGACCGACTTTACGCTCGCGGGTGCCTATGTCTCCGACCGGATCCTGATCGCCGACGGCGCGCTGACGCTCTATCCGGCGCTGCGCTTCGATCACTACAAGCTCAGCCCGCAAACCGATCCGCTGCTGCCGACCTTCGTCGCGGCCAAGCAGGACGGCTCGCGCCTCTCGCCCAAGATCGGCGCCGTGGCCAAGCTCGGCTCGGCTTTCTCGGTCTTCGCCAACTATGCGCACGGCTTCAAGGCGCCCGCGCCCAGCCAGGTGAACCAGTTCTTCGAGAACCCGACCTCAGCCCAGGGCGCCTATCGCACGATTACCAACCCGAACCTCAAGCCCGAGACGAGCAAGACGATCGAGGGCGGGCTGGGGATCAAGGCGAAGCACGTCTCGGCCGGAATCACCGGCTTCTCGGGCCGCTACAACAACTTCATCAGCCAGGAACAGATCAGCGGCGTCGGCACGCCGGCCAATCCGATCGTGTTCCAGTACATCAACCTGGCGCGCGTGAAGATCGAAGGCATCGAGGGCAAGCTCGACCTGCGCTCCGAAAGCGGCCTCACCGGCCAGTTGGCGATCTCCTACGCCAAGGGCACGACGACGCGGAACGGGGTTGATACGCCGCTCGCCTCGATCGATCCGCTCAAGCTCGTCGCCGGCGTGGGCTATCGCGACCGGCAGGACCGCTTCGGCGGCCAGCTGATCATGACCCATTCGGCGCGCAAGTCGCCCGACGACGCGCCGGTCAACGCCTATCTGTCCAACGGCTTCACCATCCTCGACGCCACGGTGTTCGTGAAGCCCATGCCCAGCCTGACCCTGCGCGCGGGCCTGTTCAACATCACCGACGCCAAGTACGCCTGGTGGAGCGACGTCCGCGGCGTCTCGCGCGTGGCCGCCACGGCGCCCGCCACCGGCTTCGTCGACCCACCGGTCGCCGACGCCTATACCCAGCCCGGGCGCAACGTCAGCGTTTCGGCCAGCTATCGCTTCTGATCCCGGGGAACGAGAGACCATGACCAAGCTTCATCACCTTCTCGGCGCCGGGCTGCTCGCCCTCGCCTGCGCGGTCAGCCCCGCGCTCGCGCACCCGCCGATCGCCGCCGCGCCTGCGCCAAGCTTCGACCAGGATAGGGCAGACATCCTCGCCATGGCCGGAACCTTCGAAGTCGAATTCGACATGCAGGAATCGACGCGCTGGGATCCCGCCTATAGGCCGCTTCCCAACAAGCTCTCGGGCGGCAACGAGGTCGTCCGCGTGATCGAGGACACCGGCCGCAAGATCGTGCTCCAGCACCTGCTGGTGATCGAGCACGAGGGCAAGACGATGATCATCAAGCACTGGCGCCAGGACTGGGAATACGAGCCCGCGCGCGTCCTGTCCTATGCCGATCGCAACGAATGGCGCTGGGATGAGATTCCCGAAGCCCTCCGCAAGGGCCGCTGGTCGCAGACCGTCTGGCAGGTCGACGATTCGCCGCGCTACGGCGGATGGGGTCAGTTCGAATCACAGGCCGGCGTGCGCCGCTGGCGCTCGTCGTGGACCTGGCGCCCGCTCGCCCGCCGCGACGCCGTGCGCAAGCCGGTCTACGACCGCTACCTGTCAATCAACCGCCACCAGCCGAGCCCCGACGGCTGGATCCACTGGCAGGACAACACCAAGCTCGGCCTGCGCGACGAAAAGCTCGTGCCTTTCGTCCAGGAATACGTGCTCAACACCTATACGCGTAAGAGCGACTTCAATGTGAAGGCCGCCGACGACTACTGGGCTGCAACCAAGGACTACTGGACGCAGATTCGCGCGCTATGGGACGGCATCGCCGCCGGCGGCCAGGGCATCGGCGTGACCGAGGAGGCCGAGACCGGCACCGTCGTCAGCGGCCGCCTGCTCGAGCTCGCCGACGAGATCAAGGCGGGCAAGACCACCACCGCCAAGGCGCTGACCGAAGCCAAGGCGCTGGTCGCCGCCAAGGTTCGCAAGCTCTGACGGGGAGCGGCGGGCCGGTTATCTTGCAGCCGGCTCGCCGACTTTCTTATGCCTCGCCAAGCCTGACTTCGCCGCGGACGATCCGGCGGAAGGTCTCCGACGGACAGAACTCCTGGCTGTCGCCCCAAAAGGTCTCGCCGGCGACGTCCCATTCGGCGAGCGACCAGATGACCGTGTGATCGGTATAGCCGGTGAAGACCAGCCCCGGATCGATCGTGCCGCGCGCGGTGATCGTCCGGCCCAACGTATCGACGCCTTCGAACAGCACTCGCGCCGGACCGTGCGCGCCATATTCGAGCACGCTCCGCTTGCCCGAGGCGAGCGGTGCCATCTCGCCGTCGCGCAGCAGGAAGCCGCCCATGGTCTTGGCCTCTGGCTTCTTGCCCATGCACAGGGTCTGGAAGCTGCCGCTCTCTCCCATACCCCAGAAATAACCGCCATGCGGCCAGACCTCGGTGTCGTAGGGGCCCGAGGAGCCGTCGCGCATCGACCAACAGTCGACCGCCAGTTCCTCGCCGTGGCGGCGGATCACGCCTTTCATCCGCCCAGGGTGCTCGTAATGGAAGGCAGCGGTCTTGGCTTGGTCGGGATCGCCGGTCTCGAGCCGGTGGAGCGGGGCGACCGCGGTCCACTCGAGATCCATCAGGAAGCCTTCCTTGTCGTAGTCGATCTTGTAGCGCTGGAGCGGCTCGACAACCTTCACCGACAGCGAATTGCGCGCGACCACGTCGAACTTCTCAGCCCCCTCGGGAATCGCCTGGAGATGGCTCCAGTTATAATAGAGACAGTTCCACTGGTAGATGCCCGAAGGGTCCCACAGCACCGGCCCGCCGTTGAGCACGTTCATGTTCGGCCGGAAGAAGTGCTGGATCAGTCCGTGGATGCGTCGTTCAGGGATCGAGACCGAGAACCACGAGTTCTCGTTCCAGTAGGGATTGTCGGTGCGGCCGTCGCTGAAACGGTCTGCGGCAGGCAGTTCGCCCATGTCTGCTCTCCCCGGCCGCCTGTCGGGCCCGGCACAAACCTAGCATCGCCATAGGGGGCCGCAATCGCGGCGGCTTGATCCGATCGGCAAAGCGTCCGGCTAGCGGCGCCCGGGCGGGTCGAGCGATTCGACGAGTTCGACGACCTCGAAATCGTAGCGCTCCCAGCCCCGCTGCCGCGCCGCGTCGGCGGTCGCGGCCTTCTTCTTCGTGGCTTGCTTGAGCGAGGTCGTGTGCCCCCAGAAGACTTCGGTGCGCCCGCCGCCGAGCTCCGCGACGATGCGCCAGTAATGGGTGAACGGCGAGGCCGTCGGGCCGATCGTCTTGACGTAGCCGTCGGCCATCGTCGCGGTCAGGTAGCGCTTGCGGCTTTTCACAGCACCCGCTCCTGCAGCCACAGGATCGATGGATAGGCGCAGATCCAGATCCAGAAGAAGCGGTTGAGCCCGAACAGGCAGGCGTTGGCGCCGTGGAACAGTGCCGCGATCACGAGCCCCGCGAGCAAGGTCGCCTGCGAGAGGAAAGTGAGCGGGAAAGCCAGCTCGAAGCCGATCACCGCCCAGCCCATGACGAACAGCACACGCGGGCGCTCGGCCCAGCGCCGCAGGTTTTCGCCGGCGGGATAAGCGGAAAACAGAAAGACGTCGCGGAGCGCGCGACCGCTGCGCCAGTCTCGGTTCACCACTTTGACCCAGCCCGCCATGAAGTAGGACAGCAGTAGTTGCAGGCCGAGATAGGCGAAGGCCAGTTCGCGCCAGGCGGGCTCGGGCAGATTGTAGGCCGCGGTCAGGCAGAGCAGCACGAGCAGGCTCATCCGGTCGGCCCCGCCGTTGTAGGGGCCATTGAAGAAGGGCAGGATGAAGAGGTGATTCACCACCAGCGCCAGCGTGAGGACACCCGGATCGAGCCCCGGCAGCCGCGCGCCGAGGCTGACCGCCAGCAAAAGCAGTGACAGGACCAGGCGCGGCGCGAAGAGCAGGCGCTCCGATCGCCGCACGGCCGGGCGCAGATGCTCGAGACTCTGCTGGACGAAGGCCAGCGCCATCAATGCCGCGGTCAGCTGTATCGCGCCGTCGAGCATCATGGTGTGAGCAGCCCCGCGATCGCACAGGGGCCGGACTGGTAGACGACCTCCTCGCCGATCGCGTCGCCCGGACCCGTGCGACTGACAAGCCGCAGACGAATCTGCAGATAGTCTTCCGGATTGCAGACAGCATGTCGATCGAGGTCTCGCGCCACGCGCAACAGCAGTTCACGCTGGCTATGCGCCGCGGTTTCGGCCGAAGTCGCGCTCATCAACCGCTCGGCCAGACTGACGAGAAACAGGCTCTCGTTCCACTGCGGGTTCCATAAAAGACGGCGCAGCATCGTGTCCGGCCGCAGCACCGCAGGACGCGGGCGGAACTCGCGCCAAGGCTCGGCCGGCGCCTCGGGCGCGGACAGGAGCGCGTAGTCGAGACGGGGACTGGCGGTCACCGCATCGAAGAAGCGCCACGACGGCACGATCGCGGGCAGCAGAAGGCGCAGGCCGGTGAACGGAAACACCCGGCAGCGACTATCCTGTCGGTTTCGCGGTATCAACCGGCTAAGACGTCCCGATGGACGAAGCGCATCCCATCATCGTGTTCGACGCCGAATGCGTGCTGTGCTCGCTCAACGCCCGCTTCGTGCTGCGCCACGACCGCCACGGCCACTTCCGGCTCGCCTCGATGCAGGGCGCGGTCGGCGCCGCACTCTATCGCCGCTTCGGCATCGATCCGGCCGATCCCGAGACGCTGATCGTCGTCACCGGCGACGAGGCATTGCGCGACAGCACGGCGATCCTCGCGATCTGGTCGGGCTTGGGCTGGCCCTGGCGCGCGCTGACCATATTGCGCCTGGCGCCGCGAGCGCTGCGCGACGCGCTCTACCGGCTCGTCGCGCGCAACCGCTATCGCCTTTTCGGCAAGCGCCGGACCTGCTGGGTGCCACGCCCAGACCAGGCCAGCCGCGTGCTGCCTTAGCAGATCGTGCGGCGCGGGCATGAAAAAGCCCCGCGGGTGGAGGAACCGCGGGGCTCTATTCAACCAATAAAAGATCAGGCCGCGCGCGGCTTCCGGATGACGGTCCGGCGGCTGCGACGGCGATGTTCATGAGCTATACCGTCATTTCGCCAGAGTCCATGGCTTCGCGCGGGACTACGACCAATGTCCACCGATCGTTCAGCAGCGGGACACAATGAAAATGGGTCCGATCGGGCCTCGGCCCGGTGCCTGGTGGCCTGTGCGGCCTCGGCAATGTCTCGAGAGAGACTGGAGCGGGCGAAGGGATTCGAACCCTCGACCCCAACCTTGGCAAGGTTGTGCTCTACCCCTGAGCTACGCCCGCTCGAACGTCTCAGCCCACTCGATCAAGTGCCGGTGGGCCGGGGTGAGGCGCGCAACTAGCAGCGGCTTTTGGACCCGGCAAGGGGGAAAATGCGATAAAATTTCAAACCCCCGTCCCGCGCGCTTTCGCCCTTCACAAATGCGGCGAAAAGCCCACATTGGCCGCCAACCAACCATCCAGCGCACCAGTGGAGAACCTGCCTTGGCAAGCCTCGGCCTCAATATAGAAGAGCAGAAAGCCGTCGACCGGTTCCGCAGCCAAGTGGCCGAACCCTCGATGACTTCGCTCGTCATCCTCGATTTCTGGGCAGAATGGTGCGGGCCGTGCAAGGCGCTGACGCCGTTGCTCGAAAAGGTCGCGGCCGAATATGCCGACAAGGGCGTCATCCTGGCCAAGGTCAACGTCGACGAAGAGCGCTTCATCGCCGACCAGTTCCAGATCCGCTCGATCCCGACGGTCTATGCAATGTTCCAGGGCCAGCCCGTCGCGGACCTGACCAATGCGCGCACCGAATCGCAGCTCAAGGGCATGCTCGACCAGCTCCTGGCCAAGCTGCCGATCCAGCCAGGGGGCGAAGCCGCGCCAGACCTCGCGCCGCTGCTGGCTATGGGCGAGGAGGTTCTTGCGGAAGGCGACGGCGAGCGCGCGGCGAGCGTCTTCGCTCAGATCGCCGACATGGCGCCCGATAATGTCCAGGCGATCGGCGGCCTGATTCGCGCGCTGATCGTCGCTGATCGCATCGACGAGGCCGAAGAGACGCTGGCGGCGCTCGACCCCGCCCTCGCCGCAGACCCGGCGATCGAACGCGCGCGTTCGGCGCTCGAACTCGCCAAGGCCAAGCCCGACGACAGCGAACTGGCCACCCTGCGCGCCGCCGCGGCCGAGCGCCCGGCCGATCTCGACGCGCAGTTCGCTTTCGCCAATGCCGCCTTCGCGGCGGGCGAGCGCGACGCCGCTGCCGACACCTTGCTCAAGATGGTCGCCGCCGACCGCGAGTGGAACGAGGGCGCCGCACGGACCAAACTGCTGCAGATGTTCGAGGCGATCGGCCTGGAAGATTCCTGGGTCGCCGCGACACGACGACGGCTTTCGACCGTGCTGTTCGGCTGACGGCCGGGCGGCGGAGAGGAGGCAGATGCGCATCACGATCTTCCCGCTGACCGGCGCGATCCTCTATCCGGATCTGCACCTGCCGCTGCACATCTTCGAGCCGCGCTATCGCGCGATGATCAGCGATGCGCTGGCGCGCGACCGACGCATCGGCATGATCCAGCCGCAGCGCGAGTTCGAAGGCGCGCCGCTGTTCCAGGTCGGCTGCCTCGGCCGGATCGGCGATGTCGAGGCACTCGACGACGGGCGTTTCAACGTCGTGCTCGAAGGCGAATCACGCTTCCGCGTGCTGCGCGAGCTCGATGTCACCACCCCCTTCCGCCAGATCGAAGCTGAACTGCTCGACGAGCCCGACGAGGAGGTGCTCGCCGCCATCGAGCGCGCCGGTTTCGAGCGCGAGGCGCGCCGCTTCGCCGATGCGCAAGGCTATCGCGTCGATTGGGATTCGGTCTCGCGGCTCGACGACGTCTCGCTGATCAACGGCGTCTGCCAGATCGCGCCGTTCGACGCCGCCGCCAAGCAGGCGCTACTCGAAGCCAATGGCATCAACGAACGCTGCGAACTCCTGATTCAACTCATGCAATTCTTCGCCCGGCGCGACAGCGACGACGAGGATGGCGAGACGCTACAGTAGTTGGCGATGCTCCACCGGGTGCTTCGACAAGCTCAACCTGAGCTTGTCGAAGGCCCAGATGCGGCCTTTCGTCAGCTCGCGATCACCGCACGCAGGCCGTCGATTACATATTGCGCCGCCAGCGCCGCCAGCAGCACGCCAAGCAGCCGCGTGACCACGGCTTCGGCCTTGGCGCCTACCAGTCGCATGATCGGCCCCGCGGCCATCAGCGCGGCAAGGCACAGGAACATTACCGCGACCAGCGCGGCCAGGATCATCAAGGTTGCCTCGGTCCCCTGCGCACGCGACATCAGTAGCATGAT